>DATDGH010000595.1:0-8897 GCA_036522215.1 Candidatus Angelobacter sp.
CCAAAAGCAGGTGTGACCAGTTTGGATGGGAATGCAGCGTATCTGCCAGTTCTTGGAACTGGCGAAAGAGAAGTAATGGGTGGCCAGAGCGCTGCGCTGAGGAACATCGGGGATCAGGGGCGCGTGCAGCATCCAGTTGCCGGTGCTGAGATTGACGCTATCGATGTTGCTGCCGTGGATGGACCCGTAATCCTTAAATCCGTTTTCCAGGTTGGGCTGGGTTTGGGCAAAACCGGAAATGCTGCCAACAAGAATGGCTACAACTGCAATATGAAACCCCAATGATCTCATTACCGTCTCCAGAACTGAGGGTTGAACTGAACATACCGGGGACCCGGGGCCGAACCGCAAAATCCAGGACTCACAAACTTAAAAACGTGTACCGAAATTGCAGCGCAAACCCTGCCTAGCGTGGCATTTTCGGACACACCTATCCTGGACACATGGAGCACTTATTCAGGAGGGGCAAAACTCCTTTACAGCCTTGGCAAATCTGGCCTTGCAGAAACAGAGTGGGATTTCTGTAAGACGTGGAATCTCTTATAAAGCAAGAGCTCTGGATTTGAACATGGTGTCGGAAAAAATTTCTGCTTCTGGAAAGAGACGACATGGAGTCTAGCCCCGCTACCGGCAGGCCGGATTGAACAATCTGTGACTCGCCCGACAACGAACGTATCTCGTGCCTGCAATCGGGGTCATCGGGTCGTCGGGTCATCGGGTCACCTGAAAACCGTTGACGTGAGCATCCACTTTTGACGACAAAAGTATTTGTTGATTCTAAATGACTTAGAAAAGAGTCACAAGGCAGAATTATTCGAGGAATCCTTTCACTCACGCCATAACCGTAAACCGCAGCACGCGAAGTTCCGGTTTTTTGGTGGGTGATCTGTGGTCGCGAAAGGGAATGAAAAACCTCTAATCATTCTGAAAACAGGACAGACCTTCAACTCCGGCGAACAGAGGAAAATTAGGGGAGATCAAAAATGCGTCCCGACGATTTATGAGGGCGTAGGGACCTCTCTCCCGCAGGGCGGGATCGAGGTAAACTAAAAAGACACAACAGCCAGGAGCTTCTGCCATGTCCTTTCGGCCCTTCGAACTCGAATATTTCCAATCGCAATATGAACGCACGGTGGAGTACAACCTGGCGGACAGTTCCGTCCAGTGCGTCAATACGCGTGAGCTGGTCAACGATAGCGAGGCGCAGGAGCTTCTCAACCTGACCCTCTACTATCCCGAAGTGAATGGGACGCGGCGGCTGCGGGAACGGATTGCCGCTTTGTATTCGGGCGCCGATGCCGGGAACATCCTGGTCACAGTGGGCGCTTCCCAGGCCAACAGTATGGTTTGCAGCACGCTGCTTGAACCTGGCGATGAGGTGGTGGTGGTTTCTCCCGGCTATCGCCAGGTTTGGGGTCTGGCGCAGAACCTGGGTTGCCGCGTGCGGGAGGTTGAGCTGCGTCCGGAAGATGGCTGGGCACTTGACCTGGATCGGCTTGAGTCGCTGTGCAGCGGGGCGACCAAAATGGTTTCGATTGTGAATCCCAACAATCCTACGGGAACCATTCTTTCGCCGGCGGAAATGCGGCGCATAGTTGAGATCTGCGAACGGCATGGCTCATGGCTCCATGCGGACGAAGTCTATCGCGGCACAGAGTTCCAGCAGGAGGAAACGCCCAGCTTCTGGGGCGAATACGATGAGGTGGTTTGCGTGAACAGCATGTCCAAGGCTTACGGGCTGGCAGGTTTGCGCATTGGATGGGCGGTAGCGGCGCCAGACGTGGTCGAATCACTGTGGCGGCGGCATGAATATACGGTGATCGCGGCGAGTGGGCATGGCATGACGCTGGCTGAGATCGCCTTGCGGAATGAAAAAAGGAAGATGCTGCTGGAGCGGCAGAAGAGACTCTCCCGGGCCGGCCACCAGATTCTCCAGAACTGGATGCAGAAACAGAATGGGGCCTTCTCCATGGTCGAACCGGCTGCTACTTCCATTGCATTCGTGCGTTATCACCTCCCTGTGCCTTCGTGTGAGCTGGCTGGTCATATCAGGAAAAAGAGTTCCGTCCTGGTAGCGCCGGGTGCGCTTCTGGGGGCGGAATATCATCTGCGCATGGCAGTGGGTATATCCGCCGACAAGCTCAACCCTGCGCTCGACAGAATCGGCGCGGCTGTGGGGGAGCTGTTTACGGTTACGCCTGGGCGTTACGCCGAGGGCGTAGTTGATAAAAGCCACTAACTGCTCTCCGGCATTTTGGTCGTGTTTTGCAATCGGGTCACCACCACCCCGCCACGCGAAGCGCGCGTCGGGGACCCCAGTCATCGGTGCATCGGATCATCGGGTCACCACCACCCCGCCACACGAAGCGCGCGTCGGGGACCCCGGTCATCGGAAGAAACACCCAACACTTCGATGCATTTTGAGTTGATGTGGAAGCGGATTCCAAAAAGGATTGGCTGAGTGCTGAGAGCTAGGCTTCTATCGCAGTATCCGCGAAACGATGAAAAAAGCAAATGCGGTACCAAGCACTACGATGAAGAAAATGATTCCAATCCAAAGCAATAAAATCTTGCGCTCATCCTTTGGTTTGGGCGCAGTGATCCCAACCATGTAATGAAAAAGGCGCATCGCCTGGAGGAGAGCTTTCACGACAAGGGAAATTCTATCGCGGGTGGGGGCGTTCGCTGGGAATTTCGGCCCGCGAACGTTTCAGGCTGAAGGATTGCGACATCACCCCGCGCTTAGATCGGCCCAGATCCGGATTGGCCTTAAGGACCATTCGCAACTTCTTCTCCCGCCACCAGAGCCGACGTAGACGCGGCGCGATTTATTAGACATGATGTAGGCGAAGTAGGGGTTGCGCATTCGGTTTGGTGGTCCTGAGAGATTGTCGAGCCGCAGTAGTTTACAGCAGCTTGGCGAGAGCATGCCTTGGGCGGGGCAGCTCCCTCGGCCCTACGCCCGCCCTCCACCCCATCACGCGCAAAAATCAAAACACAAAAAATCAAAAACCGCGCGTGTTGGGGACCCCGGCGCTGAAGAAAACGCGCGTGCGCTTTACGGGCACTTCGGGACAGCAGAGCGTTTGGAGTTAAGGAGTGCAACGACGAAGCCAGCCTCATGGGAGTAACCACCCTCTTTTCGTAACTGAACGGTATTTGGGGGACCCGGCGTCGTAGAAAACGCGCGCTCGCTTAACGGGGACTTCGGGATGGCAGAGTTTTTAGATTAAGGAGCCCAATGACTAGGCCAACATTCGGGTAGCAACATCTTCTTTTCTTAACTTGAATGGTATTGGGTGGGCCGTGATCATTCTTTTCTTAACTTGAACAGTATTGGGTGGGCCCCGTGATCGCGCTTGATCGCCGTGATGAGAAGAAAACCAATACCTTGATACCGGATATAATTTTCGGTTCGTCCTAATCTCTCCTGAAAAGTTTTGAGCATCGAATGGCTGAAGAAAATAATTCTGTTCTGGTTCAACGTGATGGCGATGTAGCTGTAATTACGTTGAATCGCCCACATGCGCGCAATGCTGTGAACTCAGTTACTGCCCAGGCCTTGTTCCAGGCCTTTGAAGACTTTGACCGGGATGGGTCACTGAGGGTTTCTGTTTTGACCGGTTCGGGAAACATGTTTTGTGCGGGCTTTGATCTCAAAGAGGTGGCCCAGGGAGGCCGAGTGCTCAGCGAGAACGAAACCCGCGGGCCGATGGGGCCAACCTGGATGCAATTGAGCAAGCTTGTATTGGCAGCCGTGGAAGGTTATGCGGTGGCGGGCGGGTTCGAGCTGGCACTGTGGTGCGATCTGCGCATCGCCGCGCGCGACGCCGTTTTTGGCGTGTTCAACCGCCGCTTCGGGGTTCCGTTAATTGATCTGGGAACGGTTCGCTTGCCTCGACTCATCGGACAGAGCCATGCGCTCGACCTGATTCTTACCGGACGCAGCGTTTCCGGGGAAGAGGCGCTGCGCATGGGCGTGGCCAATCGCCTAGTTGAGCCGGGCAAAGCGCTGGAGGCCACTCTGCGACTGGCCCATACGCTGGCTGAATTCCCGCAACAAGGTTTGAGGGGCGACCGCATGTCGGCTTACCAGCAATGGTCGCTTTCCTGGCAGGATGCCTGCCGCAACGAATTGCGTCTCGGACTGAACGCTCTGAATTCAGGAGAAGCCGTTTCTGGCGCCACCCGTTTCGCTTCCGGCACGGGGCGGCACGGGCAGTTCGGAGAAAAAAAATGAAGTCAGTTGGATCCGGCACGACTCCTGTACCCCAACACACGCAAAACCCGCGCGTTGGGGACCCCGCACCGCAGCCATCACTCTCCCGCTACGCGGGCTTGCTCTGGCTACACGCTCAAGTCGTGCCCTCTGCAGAAACTCGGTGTAAAGACAGGAAGAGTTACGTGAGAACGCCTTGACGCGGAATGGCAAGGGACAGATCCTCGGGGTCCCTCGACTCCTCCCTCGCTCCTAACGTCGATCGTTCTGTGCTCGGGATGACAGGACTTGGGTTTATTGACGCAGTTGAATTTCTGGTTCACGGTAAGTGCCCCACCGGGGCGCCTGGTGCTGATACAGATCTATTTAAGAGATGGGTTGTACAATCCGTCTTCACATCTGAGGAGCACTTATGCCCACACTTGGATTTATTGAATACGAGAATGCCAGCCCGGAGGTGCGCGCCGTCTACGATGACATCATGGCCACGCGTAAGACGGATCATGTCACAAATTTCTGGAAGGCCATCGCCCACGATCCGGCAAACCTGAAGCGCACGTGGGAGGCCACTAAAGAGATCATGGCGGCAGGAGCGCTGGACCCATTGACCAAGGAATTGATCTACGTGGCCATCAGCGCCAGCAATCTGTGCGACTACTGTATTGCAGCGCACACATTTTCCGCGTGCAAAAAGGGAATGACGGATGCGATGTTCAACGAGATGATGGCGGTAGTGGGGTTGGCCAACAGCAACAATCGTGTGGTCGCCGGTTACCAGGTAGAAGTAGACGAGCAGTACAAAACCAAAGCATGATCCATCACTTCAATCCTTGGGATCGGGCACAGTGACCACCCTGGGAGCAGGCGATGCAACAAGACCCACACCAGTTGCGCCAGGTTGATCTACAACGGTACTGTCAGGTCTTCCTACGCTAAGGCAGGTTGAGCCACGGCCGTCATCCGATACGCGGATATTGCGCGTGGCATCAATGCAATACGCCTTTCCACCCTGTCCCGACACAGGCTCAACAGTAATCTGGAAGCTGCCCGCCGGCTTGCCCTGGCATCCGGTCAAGCTGAGCTTGTATCCGTTGTAGTTGCCGCTGGTGATTTGTGCGGAGCGGCCGCTCAGGAAAGGCGAGTGAGCCAAGTCCGCGAGAGAACAGGTGAAACCAACATCCACATTTTCGCTGGCGAAGGTTTGTTCAGCGACCCCAAGCATCATCACCAATTCACGTGGCGACATTTCGGGAGTTTGGACCTCACCTCTGGTGATGTTGGTATGAACATCGGGGCCAATCCTGCCCCCTACCATCCCGCCCTGGCCAGCCATGGACTTCAGATAAGTCTTTTTCAGGAAATCGGGATCACCGATTGCCAATTCAACACCGACTCCGATTTTGCTCAAGCGCCAGATGTCCTGCTGCCGCACCATGGTCACCGTGAAATGCGAGAGAAAGGACTGCCACTCCTCGTCCTGCTCTACTCCATCACGAAAGGAATGAACCGAAAGCTCCAGTACGTCCTGATCACCGCTCATGTCGTCGTTGTTGACCTGGACCTCAATTTTGCGGTGGTCCTTGGGATCATTCATGGACATCAATACGGGTCCGGATTCAAATAACTGGACATCCTGGCCGAGTTCTCCCTTCAAAGAAGAGGCAAATCCGAGCTCAGCCAGTGCTTGCTTGTTTTCCGGTTGGGCAAGAAGCTGCTGCACTTCAACCGTCAGGTGCTTTGGTACCTGACCGTTCACCATCTCAATCAAGGCCTGGCGCGGGCTCTGGGGCGGCGCTGGCGGCGCCTGCCGTTGTGCACTGCGAAGGACTACTGAGACCAGAAGGAGGAGAGTGGCAAAGAAAACTTTCCGCATGGCGTTCCACCACCTTGCTCATTAGCTTACTCTTGGCCGTAATTGTGTGCAATTCTGGCCGGGCTGTTACGCGGAAAGCTCAGCTCATAGAAATAGCTAACTGCTGTCGACGTTTTGGACGTGAACGCAATCGGGTGATCGCCGTGACCCCACCCCATCACACGCAAAACCGGCGTGCGCTGGGGACCCCGGTGACCCCCACCCCATCACACGCAAAACCGGCGTGCGCTGGGGACCCCGGTGATCGGGTGATCGCGCGTGATCGGAAGAAAAACCAAAACCGCATCGTGATAAGCGCCGACCCTCTTTAAGGTTTCTCTGTTGCTCCCATGATTAACAAACTGGGTTATAATTTCGCGGGTTTTTAGCCGTGTCATTTTGGTATCGCAGATTCTGGTCTTTTACCGCGCTTTTCTGCGGACTCTTTGCCTGCGGGCCTGCGCAGGCTGCTGATCCGACCGCATCGCTCGAAGGTTCCGTGGTCAACAAAATTACGGGTGCTCCGGTCAAGCATGCGCACGTAATGTCTATCAAGGTCCCGGGACAAGCTTCAATCCCCATCAGCACGGACACAGATGCCGATGGCCGCTTCAGCATCGCGCTTGAACCAGGATCGTACCGGTTGTGGGTGGAGCGGCCTGGTTTTGCCCATCAGGCCTACGGGTCGCGAACTCCGGACGGTACGGGAACGCTGTTGACGGTTGCCGCCGGACAACAGATACGCGACATCAATTTGCGCATAGTGCCGCTTGGGGCAATCGCGGGGCGGGTGTTGGATGAAGACGGCGATCCAATCCAAGGCGCCGGCATCCAGGTCCTGCGGTTCAGCTTCGCCACAGGCAAACGGCACTTGATTACTGTTTTGGGTGTTGGCTCGAATGACCGCGGGGAGTATCGCGCATACGGCCTTCCTGCCGGACGATACTTCCTCATGGCAACACTGCGCGGAGCGCCGACTTCTCGCCCGCCGGAAAGCGATGCGCTATTGCCGGAAACCCAGCAGTCCTTCGCCGCGGTTTACTACCCTGGCGTGCTGGACTTCACCTCCGCTTCGCAGATTTCATTGCCGGAAGGGGGCGAAATCAGTGATGCCGATTTCCATTTACAGAAGACCGGCGCCATTACGGTGCGAGGGCGTCTGTTCAGTCCCGTCCAGGATTTTGCCGGCAGCCGGCTTCAGGTGGCGCTCGGCCATAACGATCGCAACACCGCCGCATTTCTGAATCCCATTACGGCAACAGTTGACGAACCCACCGGCCGATTTGAGTTTCATGGCATCGCACCCGGCGCATATTTGCTGATCGCCTCACAACTTCACAATGGACTCTTGTTGAGCGGCCGTTTGGCGGTGGCTGTGAACGCCGGCGCCAACCCACAAACCGTAAACGTCACCTTGACATCGGCATTCGACGTTACCGGGAGCATTGAAATCGAAGGTGGCGCAATGGCGAAGATTCCTCCCCTTACTGTCCAACTGACGGAGCCCGAGGGTCTGGCCTTCGGGCGGCAGCCCTCCGCGAAAATTGGTCCTGACGGCAGCTTTCGCCTCTCCGGCGTAGCCTCCGGAATCTGGGACTTCACGCTCAGTCCACTACCCGAGGACCTGTGGATCAAGACGGCCACTCTGGGCGATCTTGACGTATTGAGTGAAGAATTCAGCGTTTCTTCGGCGGCCAAGGGGCCGCTTAGGATCGTGCTGGCCGGCAATGGCGCGCAAATCTCGGGGCTGGTAAGCCAAGATGGTCAGCCGAGCCGCGCCGTGGTGGTGCTGGCGCCAGCCGCAAGCGAGTTGCAGGGTTTTGCCCAGATGTACCGCTCAACCACAACCCAGGGAAACGGCACATTCCTGCTGAAAGGCGTACGGCCAGGGGCTTACAAGTTGTTTGCCTTTGAGGATGTAGAGGCTTTCTCCTGGCTTGATCCGGAATTTCTGAGACCGGTTGAGGCACTCGGTGAACCCATCTCCGTGGGTGAAGGGGAAAAGGCCACGCGCCAACTCACGCCCATTTCGCCAGACTTGTTGTTGCCGGCGCGCTAAACCTTAGCAATCAGCACTCAGCCGGGGTCGCTACGCCGAGGGCGTAGTTCATAAAAGCCACTAACTGCTTTCCGACATTTTGGTCGTGTTGGCAATCGGGTCATCGGGTCATCGGTGCATCGGGTCATCGGAAGAAACACCCAACGCCTCGATGCGTTTAAGTATCCACTGATTCCAAACAGCTTAACGAGCGGTCAGTGGAGAGCAATCAGCACTCAGCCCGCAAAGTGTCTCACTGAATGGACGCCATATCGTCGGCATGGTTAAACGTCCGGTCTACAGCATTTGTGGGATGAGATTATCTTAATCCCGTTTTGGGAATGGCCTGTACTGTTTAGCAACCGCGGAGAAGACAAGCCTGAGCCACTCATCTGTAATGCCCATGGCATTTTAAAAAATGAAGGAGTGTGTTCCATGAAGCGTCTCTTTTTGTTTTTGGCCCTGGGGGCATTGGTTGTTGTATTTCCTCCGTCTGCTGTAGCGCAATGCGACGGCTATGACCAATTTCAAACCTCATCCCCCGCCTCATTCGACCTGGGTCCTGGTATTGGAGTTGTGAATTTTCTGGGAGTTCCCATCGCGAGCTCTTACGGGAATTCGGACACTATCATCCAGCGTACCCCAACGAATCAGAGCAACGTATGCGCTGTCCACGTGTGGGCACTGTTCCTGAAGAGCACCAGCCCAATAACGGTTAACGGTCAATCAGCCGATGTATATGCGACCATCAACAACACCAATGGAGCTGTCTCAACCAGCGTGCTGCC
>DATDGH010000596.1:0-9834 GCA_036522215.1 Candidatus Angelobacter sp.
CAACTCCCTGGTACTGGGTCACGTTGCGACCCTGGGGGAAGACGAAGTCTATGCCGCCCATGTCGCTGAGTGATCCATCGTTTAACAAAATAGTGGTCGGGAACGCCGCCAGCGTGGCCGCCAGGTTGGCATTGACAAAGATCGCGCTGTACCACGCGCCGGACATCTTGAATTCGTTCACCATATTGGGATTCAGGATGTGGGTCCAGCCCAACTGCCCCTGGTACTCGGGTTGATTGCTTTGCACATTGAAGAGTGGATTGATGGGATCGGTGTTGGTGGCTTGCACGCCACGGTCGGTTTGGACGCGGCCAAAGATGTTGTCATTGTCGCTGAATTTGTGGTCTATTCGCAGGGCCATCAGGTATTCGTGAGTGAAGTTTCCTGCCGTTGACCTGAAACTCAGGGTGCAGGGTCCAACCACTGGTATGCCTGGGAAAGCAGAACAATCCTGGGCAGGTACGGCGCCAGCCGCGCCCTTGGCGCTGTTATACAGATTGAAAATTGTGTTGTAGAACGGAACGGAAGCGCTTTGACCGGTTGCATTCAGGTTGGCAATAGTTGCCGTCTCGAATGGCAGACTTGGAATCAGCGCTTTCTGGCTGGTGGGAAGTACGACCCGGAGTCCTTCATAGTCCCAGAAGAAGAAAGTCTTGTCCTTGACGATGGGTCCGCCAAAGGAGGCCGCCCACTGATTTACGTTGTCAAAGTTTTTCTTCAGGCCGGCTTCCTTGTTGAGAAAGCTGTCGGCATTCAGGACGCGCCCATTCCAGAAGTACGAAGCGTTGCCGTGGAACTGGTTGCCGCCCGACTTGGTTACGTAATTAACCTGTGCACCTGCCAACTGTCCGTATTGCCCGGAGTAGCCGTTGCTGGTAACGGTTGCTTCCTGGACTTCATTTGCGCCCAGGAGCAGGTTAGTCGCACCTGAGTTGTTCAAGTTCAGGAACGGATCATTATCGTTCTGACCGTCAAGCGTAAACAGGTTGGACGTGCCGGGCAGACCGAAACTGGAAAAGTTGCCAAATCCGCCCTGGGTGTTCATCACAATACCGGGCGAAGTTTGCGCCACTGCGCTCATGTCGTTGCCCGGATTCGGCACCAGGGAGATCTGTTCCTGGCTGAAATTGGTGGAGAGGTCCGCATTGTCAATCTGGGTCGCGGTTCCCGTGACCTCAATGGTGGTTGTTGCTGCGGTCACTGCCAGGGCAATATTGCCGTTGGCCGTCTGCCCTACTGAAACCTGGATCTTGTGGGAGCCTGGCTGAAATCCGCCAGCCTTGACCCCCAGCGTGTAAGTACCAGGCTGGAGAAATGAGAAACGATAAAGCCCTTCCCCGTTGCTGTTGGTTGTGTGCGTAGCGCCAGTGCTGTCGCTGGTCGCAGTGACCTGGGCGTTCGGCACCACCGCTCCGGTAGGATCTGTAACCACACCCGCAATGTCACCGGACGTAATTGATTGGGCAAAACTCAGTGCAGTACAAACACACGCGAGCACTAATGCCAAGCCAAAAAACTTTACAACTTTCATTTGATAGCCTCCAAAGAATTTCGATCCACTTGAGCCTTGGATCCCATCTTCTGCAACCGCCAAAAACCCTTGTAGTCTCATGGCAAGATTCCGAATTGGCTTACCCTGAAAATCTTTTTAAATGTCAGGAACGAGTAAAATTGGTTGCATGAGTTATTCCATTCAAGTTGTTCTGCCAACCAATTGAAAACAAAACCTTAATTGATCTTAAGGTTACTTAACCAACAAATTACTACTAAATGTCATATGTTGCCGGCGGCGCGATATGATTTATTGAAGGCCACTTGATGGCAGAGCTGGGTTCCAGCAGGAAACTCCAAGCACAAGGCAGACGAGTTTCAGGGGTGCTTTTGGACGATTTACCGGTTGCTAAACACTCCAGCACTCCATAGGTTCTCTCTGGCGAGAAAAAGCCGCTGTCCCCCCAAGGGGGACAGCGGTCGAAAGTAGAGTTATTTGCCTGGACTTAGAAGTTCAGGGTCAAGCCGAACTCAATCACACGCGGAGCGCCAAAACCGAACGTCCCCGAGCCGACAGAGGTCCGATTGGAAGAGCAACTGCCTGCAGCGGAGGCCGCAGCCGTGCAGTTGCGCGAGGCCAGGGTGGCGCCATTTACCGAACCGGCACCGCCATTGAGAATACCGCTGAGGGTATTTCCAGGGGTATCAAAGTTGGCGAAGTTGAAGGCGTTGAAGAAGGAAACGCTGGGTTCGATATTCATACTCTCGGTGATTTTCTTGTGCCAGCCCATCTTCAAGTCCATGGCCTTGAGCCAGCTCAGCCCGACCTCACCCGCCGGAGCCGGCGCCAGGGCTTGTTGCACGCCACCCAAGGCTTGCAGTTGCGCAAGGGTAAACAGGCCGTTGCTGATCAAAACCTGTCCGGCTGGCGTTACCTGGCCTGCCTGGGTGTTGTTGTAATTGGTGATCAGGTTGTTGAGGCCGCCGGCGGAGACACCGCGCCCAAAGGAACCGATGTTAGTGCCGGTCAGGATATCTCCCAAGGGATAGATTCCGCTGCCATCACCAGTACCGTCGCCGGTCAAATCGCTGACAAAGATTCCGCCAGCGCCCTGGCCGGGCACCCTCAGATTCAAAGGCAGCGGACTATAGAAGTGAGACACGGCACTGAAGCGGAGGGAGAGCGGCAAATCAAGCGTGCCACCGAAGGAGAACTGATGGGTACGATCCAGAGCATTGGGGCCGAGAAACCGGGTGGGATTGTTGCTGTCAGTGGCGGTGTTGATGAAGTCTGAGTCCGCGGCAGTGCTGACATAACGGGAGAATGAATAAGAGAGCTGCCAGCTCAGGTTCTTGATTCCTTGAACCGGGTTCCGCACATTGGCGCGCAGAGATGTTTGCAAGCCGTTGTACACGGAGCGTCCGCTGGGGAAGAGCATCTGGGTCACGCCAAAGGTGGAGTTCTGCCCCGGAAACGCCGCTTGGGGGCAAGGACCGCCGCCACAAAGGCTCGTGCCTGAATCAAGGCCATTGGCGGCAAAGTCCCCAACCACTGCAGGGTGTGGCCCGGGATTCCCAGGTGTGGACGGATGCAGTCCCGGGCAATTAACCAGGGCCGCATTAATGCTTGCTACGCCACAAGCAGCTAGGGTGTTATTAATCGCTGTGACCGCCGCCGACTTGTTGAAGAATCGCGCATCACCAACATGGTTAGCATCGATGGCTAGCAGTGTGTGAGTTTCGACGTTGCGTAGATAATCCGCAGTGAGCACAATTCCCTTGGCAAATTCATGCTGGATTCCAATGTTCATCTGCAGCGCGCGCGGAGTCTGGTAATTGGGCGCAAACAGGGTGATGCCATTGGTCGGGGTTGCGGAAAAACTGTTCCCGACAAAGTTGGGGTTGGATTGAGGACCGGCGGCCAGCGCCGCTGCCTGGTATTGCTGTTGCAACGCGACGATCTGCTGGAATACGCTGCCGATCGGCTGTCCGCAGAACCCGGGGCTTACGGTTGTGTTTGTACCCGGCAACGTGAATGGAGTGGGATTGCCGCCGGAGCAAGCTCCCGCGAAAGAAAGGAAGAGGCCCTGCGCCAATCTGCCTGGGCGGTTGAAGAGATTGTTGTTAAAGATGGAGTTCTCGAAAAACTGGCCAATTCCCCCGCGAATCACGGTCTTGCCGTTCCTGCTCGGATCCCAGGCGAAACCGAATTGAGGAGCAAAGTTCAGCGCCGGATTGCGCACGGGATTCCCCAGCCCGGCCCCCAGTTGGTTCAATACCGGCAGAGGTCCAAGGTCGCTGTCCGTCCTCCCCGTATCGTGAACGTAGCGCAATCCGTAGGTGAGAGTAAGGTTGGGTTTTATTTTCCAGCTATCGCCCACATACCATTCAATGCGATTGTCTGGTCCCAGCCCGCCTCCGGGCAGATTGAAGGCCGGCTTTTCCGATGAAAAGCCTTGACCATTGCCTAAAACAACTGTCTGCACGGGATAGTTCAACGGATTGGTTGCGCCACCCGGGAAAAGGTTGGATACAACCACGCCATTAGTAGCAGTGGGGAGAGGAGAGCTTACTGCCGGTCCCAGAGCCAGGAACTTCGCGAATCCGCCACCTTGAATGTGATTGTGAATAAAACCGTAGCGCAAGATGTGCTTGCCGATGGGTTTGGCGCCGTCATACTTGGTTTGGATGTTTTGCTGGAAGGTTTGTTGCGGCGCCAGGAAGTTGGGGCCGGTACAGATGGGATCGAAGGCTCCACCGAGGCAAAAAGGATCATCGCCGATCGCCAGTTCAATGCCGGGCGCGGGGTTGAAGATGTTGCTGCCGGCGACGGCATCGGTAATCTCATTATGGAACTTCATGTAGCCAAAGCGGATTGCGTGGGTGAAACTTCCAGTCTGAAAATCCGCGCCAGCCACGTGTGCCGGCGTATGGTCCACATTGGCGAATGGCTGGAAAGCCTGGGCCGTAAACGCTTTGATCGCGCGGTTCTGCTCATAAGAGAACCGATAAAACATGCTGAACTTGTCGTTGATGTGCCAGTCCAGCTTGGCAATGCCATCGGTATCGCGGAAGGGCGAAGCGAAACCGCTGGCCTGACCGGCAAAGACGCCGCCAGTGGCTACCTGGTCGATCAAGTCCTGCTTGACTCTTTCGGCGTCGGCAAAGAAGAAGAGCTTGTTCTTAATGATCGGTCCACCCAACCGTCCGCCAAATTGATTTCGCTGGAAGGGGATATCGCGGTTCGCAATATTCGCCGCAATCGAGTGGTCGCGAAACAAATAGAATCCCTGACCATGCCAGGCGTTCGTCCCAGAGCGCGTTACCACGTTAACGGCGCCGGAAGAAGTAAGCTCGGTTGACAAGTCGAGAGAAGACTGGCTGACCTGGAACTCCTGAATTGCGCCCGCGGGGATGTTCTGTGTGGTGGTGCCGACGGTTTCGTCACTGATATCGACGCCATCCACTTCGATCCTTGCAGTACGCCCGAAGCGGCCGCCGAAGGAGATGGAAGAAAAACCATTCTTGGTGGGATCAAAGTTGCCACCGTCCTGAATCTGGACGCCCGGCTCGAGTTGGGCCAAGTCCAGGAAGTTGCGGCCATTGACGGGGAGATTGTCGATCTGCTGTGCGTTGAGTACCCCCTGTACCGTTGCCTGTTCGGTGTTGACAGCTACAGTTGAACCCGTCACCTCGACCACTTCAGAAGCCTGTCCGACGCGCAGCCTGGTGTTCCCAGAGGCCACCACGCCCACCTGCACTGGAACCGTAATCACCTGGGTCTGAAAACCGGCTGCTTCAATCCTCATCTCATAGGCGCCCGGTACCAGCCCACCGGTGCTGAATGTTCCGGAAGAGGACGTGGTGGTCTTCATGGACTGACCTGTTCCCTTGTTCGTGATGGTTATGTTGGCGCCGGAAACGACGGCGTCATTTGGATCTGTGATCGTTCCCTGAATGCTGCCTGTCGAGATAGTGGATTGCGCCCATATCGGGGCGGCCACAAGCAGCAGGATCACGAAACCAATTAGCGCTAAATAACGGGACTTCATCATAAATAAAATGCCTCCGTAAGCTGGCTTGGTTAATGCATGGTCTAGAGTTTGTTCGCCCCGAACCGGGAATGCACTTTGTTTGAGTTTTTGATTGCAAATGCGAGGTTTCGAAGCGGGGATAGGTTTCATCGCGGGTGACTAGAAACCCTCAACTCTTGAGGTTCTCCGGTCGTTTTGCGTTGCATGAGGCATTCCATTTCATCCCTCCCGCCAACTAATTGAAACAAGAACATTAATTGGCTTTTACGTTACTCAGCCAGAGATTTTTTATTAAATACCATATGCTGCAAGATATGCGATATGATTTTTTGAAGTCGAAGAACCTTTCTGGCTAATATTGCCGGCTGGTTATTTGCGCTCGCAAGATTCGCTGTGATACTTTCCGCTCAAGCGGATGGGGTTGCCGCAAATAAATCGGGCGGCAGGAGGAGCTACGTTATGAGCCTGGGTCTTATTGTGGTCCTGGTTTTGGCCGCGCTGGCGGTTTTCATACTGGCCGGGATGTACAACAGCCTGGTGCAACTGCGGGTGCGGGCGGAGTCCGCCTGGTCAGACATTGATGTGCAATTGAAACGACGGCATGACCTCATCCCCAATCTGGTGGAAACGGTCAAAGGCTATGCGGCCCACGAGAAGGGCACCTTCGAAAATGTGGCCAAGTTCCGCTCAATGGCGATGCAGGCCACGAGTCCTGCAGATAAGGCGCAAGCTGAAGGTCAGCTCACTGGGGCGCTGAAGAGTTTGTTCGCAGTGGCTGAGAGTTACCCACAACTGCAGGCGTCGCAGGAGTTTACCGAGCTTCAGAACTCTTTGAACTCGATTGAGGACAACATTCAGAACGCGCGGCGATATTACAACGCTGTAGTCCGCGACTATAACACCCGTGTTCAGTCGTTCCCTGCCAATATCGTTGCCGGGATGTTCGGGTTCCAGGCGCGGCAGTTTTTTGAGATGGAAAGCGCTGCCGACCGCGAGAATGTAGCCGTCAAATTCTGATTTCATGAAGATCGCCTTTAACTCGCAGGCCCTTCTGCGGGCCAGCCGGACCACGATTCTTCTACTCCTGATGAGCGTTCCCGCCTGGGGGCGCAGTTACCAGATAGCCAGATTCAATGCCGACGTTCACCTGGACGAGGATGGCTCTGCTCGGGTCGAGGAGCAAATCAGCTTTGCTTTTGCCGGACAATTTAATGGAGTCTACCGCAACATACCGGTCGAGTTTCCGGGGCCCAATGGGACAAACTATTCGTTATTTGTGGGGGTGAACCGCGTCACCGATGAAAATGGCGCCCCCCTGAAATTCGAGAAGCACACAAGTAATGGATATCTCAAACTCAAGGTGTACCTGGAAGCTTCGAACACCACCAGGACGGTCAACTTTGAATACACGGTGCTGGACGCAACCAAGTTCTTTGAGGACCACGACGAGTTTTACTGGAACGTAACTGGAAACGACTGGCAGGTCCCAATCGATGCTGCCGCGGCAAGCATTATTT
Organism: Candidatus Angelobacter sp.; assembly: GCA_036522215.1. Lineage (GTDB taxonomy): Bacteria > Acidobacteriota > Terriglobia > Terriglobales > Acidobacteriaceae > Angelobacter. The sequence continues at coordinate 7,043 of DATDGH010000596.1, forward strand.
TCCCTCCGTCCGCCTCCGGCCAGCTGCGCGCCCAGGCTTTTGGTGGCGTGTACGGATCAAACGACAAGGAGCTGTGCAGCGTAGAAGGCCCGGTTGTAACCTGTGCCACTGCCCATCCTCTGCCCATGCACGGCGGTCTGACCGTCGACATCTACATCCCGCAGGGTATTCTGCAAAAACCCAGCGCCTTCACTCGCGCTAAATGGTTCTTGCGCAGCAATCCTATCGTGACGCTTCCGCTATGGGCTTTCCTGGTGATGTTCACTCTGTGGTGGGTCAAAGGCCGTGATCCTGATCCCGGTGTGTCGGTTGCGCCCATGTATGCTCCACCGGACAAGATGGGACCCGCCGAGGCGGGGACCCTGGTGGTTGATCATGTACAGCCTCGTGATATCACAGCTGTTCTGGTAGACCTTGCCGTGCGCGGTTACATCAAGATCGCTGAGGTAGACCACAAAGGGCTTCTGCTCACTCACAAAGATTACGAGCTGCATTTGCTCAAAAACTCAGGACAGTGGGAAAGCCTGACCGACTACGAGCGCACCATGTTGCAGCAGGTTTTTCAGGGCGGCATGATGACCCATATTTCCGAGCTCCGCAATCGCTTCTACACCGCCGTGCCGCTTTTGAAGACCCAGATTCTCTCGGCTCTCAAGCAAAAAGGCATGTACACGCTCGACCCTGACTCAGCAGCGGGTTTCTGGGTTCTGGGCGCAATCGTCACCGCGGCGCCTTACGCGCTCCTGCAGTGGATGGGCGTTGCTGATTTTTTCAGCGGGATCACTCCAGCTGTTATCTCCATCATCATTGCCGTGTTGATTGTGTTTTTGTTTGGCCGCGAGCTTACGGCGAAGAGTTTGCTCGGCGCCAAGACCCGGGTACAGGTCCTTGGCTTTGAGGAATTTATGAACCGCGTTGACGCAGATCGCTTGAAACGCATGCCGCTGGACACTTTCGAGAAATTTCTACCCTATGCCATGGCGCTGGGCGTGGAGCATCGCTGGGCGAAGGCCTTTGAGGGAATTGCCCAGAATCCTCCCAGTTGGTATCAATCGGGTAGCCCGTGGGGTCCGGGAAATGCTTTCAGCACTTATCTCTTCGTGAACAGCCTGGGCGCTATGTCGCAAACCGCCAGTGCAGCATTCATAGCCGCACCGCGATCAAGTTCCAGCTCTTCCGGCTGGAGCGGTGGCGGTTTCAGCAGTGGCGGCTTCTCTGGCGGCGGTTTCGGTGGCGGCGGCGGAGGAGCGTTCTGAATCGGGTGATCGCACGTGATCCGGTGATCGCCGTGATCGGAAATCGGTGCACGCTCTTATTGTGCCGGCTTGTCTGCAATCAATTGGCACGTGCCTGCCAATGAAGAATTAAAAACGCACGCACAGCCCAGAACGTTGGGGCAAGCTACTTTCTTGCTGCAGAAGCCGCGACAGGTCGTGCCCTGAACAGTCAGGGACAACTGCCGGGCAGAGACGGTTCCCGCGCAGAGGACGGAGGCAACGATGGTTGCGGACAGCGTGGTCTTGGCAATCTTTCTCAACATAGTTCGTACCTCTTCCGGGTTAAAGGCCTGGATGATTTTCGCGAGCGCCAAGAGCGGGCCTTCCAGGCCCATCCTCTTCAGACCACGAATATTAACTTCAAGCCACGAATATTAACAAAAATTTAGCTGGCCAGAGCTGGCCAGCTTACAAATTTCATTCAACTGCGAGGTTGAGCGCATCCCGGCGTACCGGCAGGGTCCCCTAATAAAGACATAGCCACGGCCTTTCGCCTAAGCTGCAACGAATAGATACTTCTCTTGTTTCACAAAAGGCAATTTTTGTAACAGAGTGCGTTTCTCACGCAAGCCCCTGGCTGTGAGCACACTCCTGATTTCCACCTTATGGTTCAGGTACATGGGATGAGACTTGGTGGTTCCCGCCGGCACATCGAAGAGCATGATGCCGCGAGAATTGAGAAGGCCAGCCAGGAAAGTGAGCTGTCCCTGCAGATCTGGTAAATGCTCGAGCACATCGAGCGAAAACACAGAATCGAAACGCCCTGGACCGGCCCACTCCGCCAAACCTTCCCTGCTGTGGAGGAACTTTACCTCCAGACCGCGCTGGCGGCAGCGGCGCCGCGCAAATTTTGCGCTGACTCCATCCACATCGTAATAGGTAGCTGGATGTCCTCGCCGCGCCAACTCCAGAATGAGTTCACCATTGCCGGCGCCGTAATCCAGGCAGGCTCCGCGCCCCAATCGCAGCACTTTCAAATTGGACCGGATGCGCTTGTAATCCAGGTTGTAGGCCGAGATGGCGAACATATACAGTTCAGAGTTCTGGCGATACCATTCCGCCAGGGCCAGGGCATCATTTTCATCAAGCGCCGCTTGCACCCAATTTCGCGCCAGGCTCTGGTCGCTTTCAGACCAGAGGCGCCAAACCTGCTCCTCCCCATAACCTGTGAACTCCACCAACTCCCGCAGAGCCACTTCGACATTTCGGGAATTGCGCCGCTGAGCGCGCTGTACCAACCAAGCCGTCCCGCAAGCAGCCACCACAAAGAAGGCGATTGCGGCCGACCAGAATTCGCGATCCGGGGGTACTCGCGGATTGGAAACCGGCAATAGCAACGCGGCTGAAGCCAACATCATTGCTGACCACACAAAAGGCCGGTGTTCGCAGATCACGATGGAGAGATGAGCAGAACCAACCAGCAGGCCCAAGCCCACAAGGGGACTGCAAAGCCCAAGCAGCAACAAGATCGCCAGCAGCAGGAAGTCAGCAATCCAGAAATAAAATGACGAATGC
>DATDGH010000597.1:0-3627 GCA_036522215.1 Candidatus Angelobacter sp.
GTCATTGTGAAGATCGCGCTGGTCTTTACGGAGGTCCTTGCGGTCATTCTTGATGTCAGAGTTGGTGGAATTATCTGTGGTCTGGGCATACAGCGCGGCGCCGAATGCCAGCAGACACACTACAAGCAAATGGGAAAAGAAACGTCGCATGTTGTTGAACCTATCCTTTCATGCCCCTTGTCCAGGGTTATAACTTGCTTGGATTTATTAACCCTTCTTTACTGAATAGTTGCGCCGCTGTTAGCGCCCGGCAGCTGCGGCTGGACATGGACCAACTTCATGCGGGTACAGAACATGTGCGCCAGGAAGCCCCTGGAGCTTGCCTGGATTCAGGCCCAGGGTCCAGGGTTCCGAGTGCGCGGAGGGTGTGCTTGAGATGCGCACTGCATAGAATTTATCGATCAATCCGGACATAGTGGATGCAGTCTTTTGTAGTTGCTGTTTCTTGATATCAGTCAATTTGAATTCGTGCAGCTTGCTCAGAGTGTCCTCAGGCACAATGTAGCCGCCGCTGTTTACCGTCAACGGCAGGAAATTGGCGTCGCCCATCTGGCCCCACATAGGCATGCCGGGGTCCACATAACCCATCCCTTGGCGTCCAGTCATCTGCACTGCGGAAGTCTGATTCCTAAGTTCCAGGTGGCCCAGTGCCACGCCGAATAAGCGGATCCTATGTTCCTCAAGCAGCCTGGTTACGCTCTTGAGATTTGTGTTGTGGTTGCCTTCCAGATCCATAGCGATGAGAACGATGGAATCCCCAAGCTGAGGCGGTTCGAACCAGCTGATTCCCTCAGCCACCGCATCCAGCACTCCCAACTGTTTTCCCTTGCCTTGCACCTCGCGGCTTTCATTCAGAGACTGCATCAAAGCTGAGCGCTCAGCGCCGAATTTGACTTCCCGCGCTGACCCGCGTGCCGTCACCAGCGCCAATGAGTCCGCAGGCTGCGCCGATGAAACGATCGTGGCGGCAAATTCAACTTCAGCTTTTCGCGCATCAGCAGATAGTTCGCGCGTTTCGTCCATGACCAGGAGAATCCTCCGGGGACCGGCATCATAAGTCGCCGACTGGATGGGAAGCGGTTGCTTTTTGAGTTCAGCGATGAAATCTGCCGCGACAAGTCCCTCCACCGAATCGCCATTGGCCTTGATCACGCTGACCGGTATGTCCGGCGCGGTACAAGCGGCCTGTTGCGCCGCTGCACTGAAGGTAAAGAGAAACAAAGTTGAAAACAGAAAAAAGGCACGCGTCAACACAGGGTAATCTCCTTCAGGTTGGGGGCAAGCCATTATAGATGGCGCCACCTCTTTACACATCTTTGTTTTTCCCGGGAGTGCGAGCTTCGTCGCGCGACTAGAGAATCAGGCAACCGGGGTAATTTGGTAGTTGATTTCAAGAACCCAGTGCGTTGCCAGCGGCCGGCATTCAGGCTGTGCCGGCAGCGCGACCAGTGTATGGGGCCACCGTATAGAGCTGAATGGCTTCGCTGACGGTGGTCCAAAACAAGCGGTCACTCTCCTCGGCATAGCATTCGCCCAGGTAGGCGACGAGCGCTCGGGCATGATCCGAGTTAAGAGTCCCAGCATGGCCCAGCAAGTCCTTCGCGGTGCAAAGATTTTCGTCACCTGCGAGTTTTTGCTGATCTTCTTCAGAAAACAAGAACTGGGCCAGGAACTTCCAGAACCTGTCCTCCGGCCGCCTGGCACTGAAACTGCGGAGCAGAAAACGCAGGACGAACATGCAGCCCTCGGTGTCCAGGGCCGAAAGTTGCCACTGACTCATCCATACTTGAAAGGCATCTGAAGGCAAACCGCTTTGGGCGTTATTATTCATGCTCATCTTGAGTTAGACCCTTTAGTGAGTAGTGATGCGGGAGGCGAAAACGTTACAAAATTGGGGTAAATTTTTTTTGACAGAAGACCCAGCCGGTGGAGTACGGGGGTGCTAAGCATTGCCTTTTCAAGCACTTAGCGTGCCCGGTCGCAGCTTACAACTTGCGATGGTTCTGGAACCGATCACCCGATCATTCGATCACTGATTTTTACTCCACCCAGTCCGCAATGAAGATATTTGTCTCATGCGGCTCGGTGCCGTTGCGATTGGACGCCCATACCAACTTCTTTCCGTCGGAGCTGAACATGGGAAAGGCATCGAAGTCGGGGTAATTGGTGATCCGTTCGAGGCCGGTTCCATCCGTATGGATCATATAGAGATCGAAGTCGCGGCCATTCTTTGGATCGGCCATGTTGGAAGCAAAAATAATGCGCTTGCCGTCCGGAAAAAAGAAAGGAGCAAAGTTGGCGGCTCCATTGTGCGTGACTTGATGTTTGTGGCTGCCATCAGCGTCCATCACCCAGATTTCCAGGTTGCCGGGCCGAATCAATCCGCGCGACAACAGGTCCTTGTAGTCAGCAATTTCCTGTGGGGTCCTGGGGTGCTCCGCGCGATAAACGATCTTCTTGCCGTCGTAAGACCAGAAAGGACCGCCATCGTAACCCAGCTCGTGCGTCAACTGGCGCACGTGGCTGCCATCGGCATTCATGGTGTAAATATCGATGTCGCCATTGCGAGTTGAGGTAAAAACGATCTTCTTGCCATCGCGAGTGATGGTGGACTCTGCGTTGTATCCCGGAGCGTTGCTCAATTGACGCACATCCGTACCGTCCGGCCTGGCCGTATAGATTTGATAGGTGTTGTAGATGGGCCAGACGTAGCCATGAGAATAGTCGGGCTTGGGCGGACACTCCACATTCGCCGCATGCGTGGATGAAAAAAGGATGCGGTCACCGGCCGGGAAAAAATAACTGCATGTGGTGCGGCCCTTGCCGGTGCTTACCAGCTTCGGTTGCGCGGGCTTGCCGTCCGCCGTCTCCACTGGAATGGTGTAGATCTGGTCACACGGGACATCCTTGCCCTGATGCTGGAAAATCAGATAACGATCGTCTAGAGAAAAGTATGCTTCGGCATTCTGGCCGCCGAAAGTAAGCTGACGCACGTTGCGCAGGTGCTTTTCCCCAGGGAACAGCAGCGAAGAAGCCACGGGCTTTTCCTGGGCAACCAGGACTAACGCGACCAGAGATGCGAAGAATGCGATTCGAATCAGGATCAGTTTGGGCATAGTTCTCAGCAACATCTTGGATCCGCTTACGCAATCCAATTTCAGGCAGGCGCTCTGAAACTTTGTATAAGCGGGTAGGGTTCCCTCTCTTCGTTCGGGATAAAACTACAAAAAATTACCTTCTTTGCTCCAATTTTACGTTTACCGTGATCGTCTCCGACCCGCGCAGGACTTTTACTTCTACGACATCTCCTACTTTGCTTCGCCTGAGCGCGTCCGTGAAGTCGTATAAGTTCTTAATCGGCCTGTCACCAAATTGGACCAGCACGTCACCTGCCTTGAGTCCGGCTTTGGCTGCCGGCGATCCGGGACGAACATCAGAGAACTTGACCCCATTTTCTACCTGGCCAAAATCAGGAATCGAGCCGAAGTACGGTCCATAACCGCCTCCGCCGGAGGTAGATGCGGTCTTGTTTTCCACCACCGTGATGAATTCAGGACGCTCGGGCGCTGATGCCAGCTGCTCGGAAACTTTCTCCACCAGATCGAGCAAGCGAACTGCGTCATCCGG
>DATDGH010000598.1:0-2715 GCA_036522215.1 Candidatus Angelobacter sp.
GTCTGCCCGCGGAAAGCTCTTGTATGCCATGGATTCAGAGGGCTCAAAACCAGAATTGTTTTTTGTTCCAGATTCCGAAAATAGGACGTTTATGGCAAGACCGCATTAAACTGGCGGAAGCAAAGCCTGGCGGCGGAGCCCCAGGGCCTTTTCGATCTTCTCCATGAGCTCTCGCGAGCGGCGCACCACTGCCTGCATCTCATCAAGGTCCATCTGAGCGCGAGGCGAGCCCTGCGACGGGCGGATGAAGGCATGCAGCCAGATCAGCGTGGCCAACACATACGCGATAGGCGGACCGTAGCGAAAAAAGATCTCGTAGTTGCTGCCACCCACAAAGCGCAGCAGATCGGCCAGCATACTCACACAGGCGTAGATGCCAAACCCAGTTAGGATGCCAAGTTCATACTGTCTCCAGGCCACAGGGAACACCAGCGTGAGCCCTAAGATCAGCAGCAGGATGGTTCCCTCGAGTGCATGGACCCCCAAATCAAACCAATAGATCGCACTTACCAGGCGTCCAGCGGCGCCATTGCCCAGTGGACGATACATCATTTCCCACATGGAAATACTCAGAATGAGCAGGACTGTGATCGGTAGGAGGAAACGGAACCACCGGTACATCGCATATGGCAGCGCAAATATCCGATGAAATACCTCGCGCAACACCAGCAACGCCAGAATGCCGTAAACGGCCTCGGTGATCCAATAGAGCCAGAAATATAAGAAGGGCTGGCCAACTACCGTCTCCCGCAATACTCCAACGATTGCTGAATACAGCACGTAAATAAAGAAAAACATAAACTCGCGATGCAATTTTCGGCGAAAAAAGATGATGGCAATGGCCACCAAGATGGCGGGCGGAGCAAAGCTCAAGATCAAGTCGCTGCTAAGCATTCGGTGGATGGCCAGCTTATACCAGCCATCCACACGGAACAAATTGGCTCAGCCACAGATGATCCCGGGGTAGCAATAAGGTGGACGGGGATTGCCGCCGTCTCCCAGCACGGGAGTTGAACCGCCAGTCACCAGCATCAGTGTGGCCAGGATGATACGAACCAATGTCTTTTTCATGGAATTGCTCCTTCAGTATTCAGATTTGTCTGCCTTGCCATAAAGCAGGCCCAGCAGCGTGAAGAAGCATATATCTGCCGCTTTAAAACGGGACGGTTTTAAGCGTTATCCGGTTTTTTATGATATTTGGATAAGTAATCAAACAATCGAGCGATTTCTTTGATCTGCTAAAATTAAGTTAATGCCACTGCTAAACACATCTAATGGGGAGATCCTACAGGTAGCCACATTCGACGGGGAACTTCTCCGGGGCATTCCACCAGGTACTTGGGTTGCGATCTCGGCAACGCAGGATCGCGTAGCTGGTACTGGAGCGACAATCGACGAAGCATTTGCGCGCGCGAGAGAACATGGCGAGACAGAACCATCCGTTTTGCGTGTGTCCCTGGACTCTAACCTGATCCTTTAAAATTGTGCCGCTCTACAGCGTTCCTTACACCTTCGTTCCAAAAGGCAAGACCTTGGCATTCCCAACTCGCACCAGTACGCCAAGACCCATGCTGCCAGTAAGATTGCAATCGCCCAGTGCTACTTGCACGGCTCCGGCAATTGTTGACTCAGGCGCTGATGATTGCGTATTCCCAGCCAGCTTCGCATCGCTCCTGGGGTTGGACATTGCCAGCAATACCCGAACATTCATGTTCGGGGGAGCCGGTTCTAAAGATCAGATCCGCGTACTTTTTTGACCTTAAGGTAACATTCGGGATTTCGTGAGTTATAGGCTTCCCATAGGTTTTAGCCCGGCACTGGAATCTGTGGGAATAGGGCTGCTCGGACAAAATGGATTCTTTGAAAACTTTGCTGTTTCATTCGATCTGGTGAACCGACGTTTCTTTCTCGAGCCAAAATTAGCTTTGATCTGTTGGAACGTCTGAGGCTCGTCCATGGACCGCTAGAAGCTATAATCTCCCTAATGGTCCGCGACGGCATTTATTACGGCCTGGGGATGCTGCTGGTTGCCGCTTTCCTGTTTTGGCTGGCAACACCTGTTTTTGCGGCCATTGCTGTTGTTTTCGCGGCATTTTTCCTTTGGTTTTTCCGCGACCCCGAGCGCTCCATCCCCTCCGGACCAGGTCTGATCGTTTCCCCTGCTGACGGTAGAGTGACGGACATCAGTGCCACTCAACTCCACGGCCAACCCTGCACCCGAATCAGCATTTTTCTGAATGTTTTTAACGTCCATGTGAACCGTTCACCCGTCGCCGGCGTGATCCGGGATGTAACTTACAAACCGGGAAAGTTCGGAAACGCCATGGGTGCCATCTCCGCAGACGCCAACGAACAGAACATTGTCACCATGGAAGGGGAAGGCATGATTCTGGTCTTCAAGCAGATTGCCGGATTGCTGGCCCGACGCATTGTTTTCACCAAAAAGGTAGGCGACACTCTCGCCCGTGGCCAACGCGTGGGCATGATTAAGTTTGGATCGCGCACGGATGTAATTCTTCCCGCAGCCGCCGAGCTCAAGATCAAAGTGGGTGATCACGTCAAAGGCGGGTCCTCAGTTCTGGCCCAGGTGCCTACGCCCAAGCTCGCAACCCTGCCTCAACGTGAATATTCGGGGGTGGCGCCATGAGCCTGGAGCCGCGTCGCCGCTGGGAAGATGTGCAGAGCCAGCGCAAGGGCCGCATGCGCAAAGGGATG
>DATDGH010000599.1:0-1650 GCA_036522215.1 Candidatus Angelobacter sp.
CCACCGAGGTACTGTCCGCTAATCAAAGTCAATCTTCGCGAATCCCAAACCCTGCAGCAGACTACGGATAGTAGAAGCCGCGTTCTGCTGGGCGGTTCGCAAAATGCCATCGGCCATTGCGGCCTCTTGCAGCTGACGTTCCGCCTCCTGGCGCACTTGCGTTTCCAGATTCGGGTCGGTAGGTACCAGCAGCCCAGTTTGCCTGGAATAAACCCGCGTCTTCGCGCTGTCGATCCGAGTCCGGAATACTTGCGGCGCCGGAAGATGCAACTGAATCTGTTTGCCGTTCAGTCTCACGTCGCCCGGTTTCAGATCCGTGAAATCAATCCCGGCGATAACTTCGCCGTGCACCAGCATTAACAGGCGATCTCCTGCCAGAAAATCCGGGAAGATGGGGTTTTCTTTTGCGCCGGTCACAATTTTGTCCACGGTGTAAACCACGGTCTCCAGCCGCTGCAAGCGCTGAATACGATCGACCACCGTAGGCTGGCTTACATCGATACTAAGGGTTCTGCCTGTCACCGCCGACCACACATGACTCAACAGCGCTTGCCCAGAATTGCCCGCCAGCATTACCAATCCAATCGATCCGACGCAGAGTATGCCCAGGAAGAGCCCGATGATGAGAGCAACCACAACCACCGCATAGGATCGAAGAGGTTTTGCAGAGCGGGGGCCCGCATCAGAATCGAGAGGCATCTCGCAAGGTTATCACTACGCGGAGTGGGACCGCTGGGCGGGCAACCGTGATTGCTGACTAGCTGCTGGGATAGGTAAACACGAGTAGCTGTCGAAATCAGGCCACAGCGCTCAAGACCATCCGTGCGGCAGGACAATCAAAAAACCTGCGACCTGCGACGTGGAGATTTGTCTATTGTGTCAGGAGTAAGCGCGATGGAAGATCCGAAAGAGCTGATCAACAGGTTCGTAGAGGAGTTGTGGAATGAACGCCGGTTGGAGGTGGCGGACTCGATCTTCGGCACGGACTGTGTAACCCACCAACTGCGGTCGGGCGTGCCAGTTGATGCAGTGCCGCGCGGTCCACAGGCGATGAAGGAACATGTTGCGGGGTGGATCGCCAGCTTCCCCGATCTCCGCTTCAGTATCGAACAGATGTTGAGTGAAGGCGATCGTGTCGTGACGCAACTCCTGATGGAGGGCACGCACCAGGGCGCGTGGCTGGGAATTCCAGCGAGCGGCAAGAAGATTCAGATACGGATGTTTACAGTCCACCGCGTTGTGCAGGGCAAGATCGTTGAGGACTGGGTGCTGGTGGAATCGCTCGGCTTCTTTCAGCAACTTGGACTGGTCCCGAACACAGCAGACTTGGTGGGCAATTTCGTGCGTCACCATGGCAATGGTTGACAGGTCAGAGCGTAAGTTTGCGCCGTGGCAGTCACTTGAATCGGTATTCCGCTATAGCGCTCCCCTTCACAAAGCGAGGAAGCCAAAACCCCAACGCCAATCGCGCACAGTAATCGGCCCAACCTGTTCGGTTGAAACGAATCTAGGTAAGGGCCTGCCTTTTACGTTCTGCTGTAGTTCGTTGTTGGACGATAAGCTCACATTGGTAGTCGTGGAGTTCCGCCCCCATGGACTGCACCGCTTGGCGAATAAGCTGGAGGCGATTTGAGGACTCTGAATCTTGCG
>DATDGH010000600.1:0-3983 GCA_036522215.1 Candidatus Angelobacter sp.
AATGCCTGCCAAATCGAGGATGGAGCGCCTTCCCCGAATATGCTTTTGGTGTGTTTTGTCGCCGCCCTCCTGGTAGTAATCCGTATGCCTCAAGGCCTTCTCCGGCCCAAGAGCGGAAATAGTTTTGAGTACCCGGGCCTGTTCTTCCATGAGGTGCGGGAAGGTAGTTATCTGTTCCAGCAGTTCGCGGTTAATCACGTCTCGCTCAGCGGGATTTCGGTATCGGAGTGGGATACGATCAAACTTCGTAACGTCTTCGACACCTTCAATATTCCAATACTCCTGGCGGAAACGAAATGCAGTCATCGCGCCATGAATGATTGTCATCATGAGATAACGCTTCAATGGATTGGAAACAAACGGTTGAAGCGGACGGTGAACCTCAAACATGTTCAAGAGATTGGAAACCGCTCCGCCGTACATGGCTTCAAGTTGCCAGTCCGTGGGATTCGTAAACACCCGCTCTGCCTTGCGTTCCGCCATTCTTTGGGCCATGGGCAAGGTACAGGCAAGAAAGATATTCAATGCCTGCGGGTCGTCGTGGTTGAGGTATGCGATTTCAGCAATGGCAATTCGCTGGTCGCGGTCGCGAAGGGTATAGAGATGACTGCACAAACTTTCCATTTCATCCCCGCTGAGTGCGGGAATCTTCTTGGTGGTCAGCATCTCATTGACTGTTTCCAGTTCAGGCGAAAGGAATGGAACGGGGCTGCTCATTAGTTCACCCCCTGAGCGGACTTGGCCGGCATACCCTCCTCAGGGCTGATTGCCCTAAGGATGGCAGCGGCGGTGCGATGGACAACTTCAAGACTCTCGCCCAATAACCGGGAATCTCCGTAATAAAGCTGGCAGTCAGCAAAGGCGGTCTTGCTCTCAAGTCCAAAAGCTTCACAAACCACGAAAGCGGCTGCTCTGGTTTCCTGCTGATGTAGTGCGCGGGTTACGAACGTCCGACGCTGGATCGCGTAGAGCATCTGGCTTGCTACTTCGCACAACAAAACCGGAAATGCTTCGGCAGGTTGCATGTTGGGCAGTAAGCGAATCACTCCGCGATAAGAGGTTGCTTTGTTGGGTGCAATCCAGCTTGTCTGTTCAATGCTCATCTTTTGGGACTGAGCAAAAGCCGTGAGTTTTTCCAGCATCTCAGCCGCAGCAAGAGGCTTGCGAGTTTCCGGCAAATCCTCCCCTCCGGTCTGCGCGACATCGAACACATATACCCCGCGAAAACCCAAGAGTTGAGTTTCCGGCTGCTGGGCTGGTTCCTTTGGAGTCTCGGCGGCTTTCTTGCCCTTGCCAGATTTCTTGCTGGTGTCATGAGTCTGTGGGTGGCTCTGGTTGTTGTCCTTGACTCCGACCGTAGGGGCAAAAATGAAGATGCCCTTTTCACCGGGGCGAACAAATCTGCCCAACTCATTCCAGCTACGGACACCCTCAAGATGCGTTGCTGTTGGCCGTTGTGCAGCGATTAACAACACATTGCGGGCGCTGTAATTATGAAAACGTGCCATTGTTTGCAGGTAAGCGGAAAAGACTTCATTGCGGCCGGATTCGATGGCCTTGACCAGCCCATCCACACTGGCGCGGGTAAGTTCCCAAGTGTTGTTGATTTTGTTGTTGTTGTTGCCTATTAACATTTTTTTTCCTTTCGACCGCCGGGTTGGCGTTTTGTTCTTCACCCCTGGCCGCGAAGCGGGAACAAAACGTCCGACCAAGGCGGTGAAAGGAGAAACGAAGAGAAGCGAAGGGTGGCAGGGCGCGAAGCGTCGGCGTGGGGCGTGCCAAACGGGTTTTGATTTTGTTTGGCGCGAACCATGCTTAGACCGAAGCGCCCGCCTGAGCCGCGCGGAAGTTCAGCGGCGTCCAACCCGAAGCGCAGCGAAGTGGAAAAACGGCCCGAAGGCAACCGAATAGATAGCCAGCCGGATTTTCTTCTGGCCGGATGGCGTTCACCCTGAGCGGGGAGAGAATGAGGGTGTGGGCTTGGGACCGGATATCTGTCCCGTTTCGATGTCGTGCGTGGATCGATTGATTTCAGTCAAAGTGGCTCGCGTTGTGATCGGTGCGCTTAACCCCGACCATCGAGGAAGCGGACCAAGAAAACTTGCCCATTCACCTGGGCCTAGCTGGATTCACGCGGATTCATGTATGCCGTGATGCACTCAAAGAATCAATCCCTGGGGAATGGCGAGGTTGAGGAAAGGTATTGTTGGTCAAAGCATCGATGCTCGTGATAGGTGGAGAATCGCCGGATATCGCTTTGCCCGATTCGCGGATCTCCCGGGTATCCCGGCGGACCTGGCGTGCGAGCGCCCGTAGCGTAGGTCATTTTTATTCAAGACGTAGACTTCCTTCCTCCGCTACGCTGCTTTCGGGAGGAAAATCCGAATGAAATCTGAAGTTTCCTATATTGAGTTTGGGGCGGGCGACGCCGGCAAGGCTCGGGCGTTCCTGGGGCAGTTGTTCGGCTGGGATTTCCATCTCATTGGAACAGGTCCTGAGGGCTGGTTCCAGACGCCTTCGATCAAAGCTGGTTTGCATGGAAATGATCCCACTCCAGGCATCTTCGTTTTTTTCAGTGTACCCGATTTGGAAGAAGCGATCGCGAAGGTAAGGGAACTCGGTGGTGAGGCTGGCGAACCAAGCGAAGAGCCCGGATTTGGCCGTTTTTGTACTTGCCGCGACCCGCAAGGAATTCGCTTCGGCCTCCATCGGTTCTGAATGCATGCCCCGTATTATCGCCTCCAAGCCAGCCCGTTTGGCCGTATCGACCACGCGGACTATCTTGTAAGCTATCCAATCATTTTTCGTGTGCGGAGCAGCAGAGGCGCACCCTTGGAACCATGCGCCAAGAACCAGGGATGGCTCCGGAGCGCTGCAATCGACAGATGATTTTCGCGGCAATCCTGCCTTAGTGCTTTTCCCCCAACTGCCGCACAGCAGCGCGATAGATTTCGCGCAACAGCCGTTTAACGCTCTCCGGATCCTTCTTCACCTCATCGATGGGTCCGACAATGACCATGATATTTTCGCCGGCAAGGTCAGCGCAGACGTTGGTTGATTGTTCCACCTCCAATGCGTGGACATTCCATGGATTCTCGCGGTAGTTTGGCGCTACCACCAATTTGGTGCCTATAAGTGCAGCGACATGCTTCAGCGTATCGTCACAGGCCGGCCGTGAACTGTTTGGTTCGACGGATACCGTCGCCGTGATTCCAACCGAGCTATCCAAGCGATCGCGGTCTGCTAGCGTGGAAATCGTCCATGTGGAGTCTTCCGGTAACTGCACCCGGAGCTTGCTAATGGGCAGTAGCACCGGAAACAGGCGCGAACGTAGCCACTTCGTATAGGTGGCAACTGTGGGTGCTGTGCCTAGAACTGGCTGAAGACCAGCGTGGTGTTCGGGCGGCTGCGATCCATAGAAGGTTGTTCCTTCCAGGGCTGCGCCGTCGCTCCAGCGCACCAACACGATTTTCCATTGAACTCGAAGAGCGGTCGGCCCAAGCGAAGTCTCTGACCTGTATTCGCCTACTTTGACTTGCGAAGCACTGATACAGACTAGCGTTCGAATCTCCGATGCAGAGGCTGCCTCCAACCCTGCAATGTGGAGACCGGGACGGCGAACCCACGCCGCGACGGTACCCTTATCCCGATAGAGTGTCATAACCTGCGGTTCAGCCACGGCGTTTACGCGGTCAGCATCGAAGGCAGCATTACACTTTGGCCCAGCCTCTGCAATCAGCTCTGCCGGCAGTGTTCTGCTCGTCCGGGTCCTTTTCGGGGCTGCCGGATTTTGCGCAAGACAATGCGAAATCAAGAAACAAACGACAATAACGCGAGGGGTCATGGGGTAGGCGTAGCGTAGCTTAACCCTGCCCGACATATCAACTGTTGCAAAATCGTCGTTGACTCACAACAGCGGGCAGCTTTTTGCGCTCCTTAGTGTATTGTCGGCGATTCGGGAGACTGACCGTCTTCCCGTGGCC
>DATDGH010000601.1:0-2600 GCA_036522215.1 Candidatus Angelobacter sp.
AGCCGGTCGCGCGGCGGCATTGATATTTCTTCCAACAACGGCGCCAGTTGGACCAGCTTGACGCAAGGCGCGCCCCTGCATAACGTCCCTATCACACAGGTAATTCTCGCTCCCGGCAATCCTGCGCGCGTGCTGGCCAGCACTTACGGCCGGGGATCATGGGAATATGATTGGGGTCAATTGCCGCCCTGTGGGAGGTAAAATACTGGAAGGCACCAGGTTGAACCATGCCCGACATTATCCATCTGGCTATTCCGGCGTTCATCGGCTTGCTGGTACTGGAAGCGGTGATTGATGCCGTAATGCGGCGCGACCTGTATGAAATCCGGGACACCGCCGCCAGTCTCACCATGGGGACTGGAAATGTGATCATCGGGCTGGGCGCCAAGGCGATGATTTTTGGCGTCTACACACTGGTTCATCGTTTCGCTATTTTCAACATTGGATACCAGTGGTGGGCCTGGATGCTCATTATCTTCGCCGACGACCTTTCCTACTATGTCTTTCATCGCACCAGCCATGAATGCCGGTTGTTCTGGGCGTCGCACGTTATCCATCATTCATCCCAGCGCTATAACCTGGGCACAGCCTTGCGTCAGACCTGGACCGGCAGCTTCATGTCTTTTGTCTTCTGGTTGTGGCTGCCGCTGCTCGGTTTTCAGCCCCTGATGGTGATGAGCATGCAAGCCATCAGCCTGCTTTACCAATTCTGGATTCACACTGAAGTGATTCGCTCCCTGGGGCCGCTGGAAGCGGTGATGAACACGCCATCCCACCATCGTGTGCATCATGCGATCAATACGCGCTATCTCGACCGTAATCACGCAGGAATTTTTATAATCTGGGACCGCCTCTTCGGAACCTTTGAACCGGAAGACATGCAGGACAAACCTGTTTACGGACTCACTACCAACATCAACAGCTACAATCCGTTCCGCATCGCATTTCACGAATGGATCGATATCTGGCGGGACATGCGTGAAGCCCCCACAGCGCGCGAGAAACTGGCCTGCGTATTTGGCCGCCCCGGCCGCAAATACGAGAAACAAGCAGCCGTCACCGCAGATTACGTCCCTGACGTTTAGATTTTTTTAGTTTACCTCGAAGCTTCTCCAATCATGGCAAAGATGAGGCAACCCTTCAGCCTAAGATTTTTGCGGGCTGAATGCTGAATGCTGAGCGCTGCTTGCTGAATCTAAATGACCTTCCACCAGGATTTCGTGGATCTTGGCACTGAGTTGCTTCAGCGTGTAGGGCTTCTGCAGGAATGGGGCCCCTGAGCGCGAAATGCCTGTTTGCAGCACAACATCATCGGCGTGTCCGGAAACAAAGAGCAGCTTGGTATTCGGACGCACTTTCAATAGATGATTGGCGAATTCCCGGCCATTCATCTTCGGCATCACCACATCACTGATCACCAGATCAATGAGGCCGCAATGGTCCAGAAGCTGGAGGGCCTCCAGCCCGTTGGCAGCGCAGGTAACGGAATAGCCGATGGAAGTAAGAAATTCTGCATTCGCGTGCCGTAGTTCAGTTTCATCTTCCACCAGCAGAATGTGTCCGGTGCCGGGTAGAGATTCGGGCAAGCCGTCGTCCTCTTCCGCCAGTTCCACCTGGGCGGTTGCCGGAAGGAATATGCTGATCTCCGTTCCTGCGCCCGGTCGTGACTGGAGATCAATTTCTCCTCCACATTGCTGCACAATGCCATAAACGGTGGAAAGGCCCAGGCCGGTGCCGCGGCCCGTATCTTTGGTAGTGAAGAACGGTTCAAAGGCGCGGAGACAAGTAGATTCATCCATGCCGACGCCGGTGTCCCGGATCCGGATGACGACGTATTGGTCGCTCGCGGCCTCGGCGGACGGAGAAGGCGCAGCCGCGGCCCGGGACTCATTCTCAGTGATGATGGTCAATTCACCACCGCCCTGCATCGCGTCTCGCGCGTTGACCACTATATTAAAGATGATCTGTTCGAAATGGACCTTGTCTATGACGATGGCTCCGGTGGCCTCGAGATGCAGAATGATCTCTATGTCCTCTCCAATCAGGCGGGGCAGGATCGTGGCCAGATCGCGAATCGCGTTGTTCGGGTTGAGCGCAATGGGACGGCTGATCTCTTTGCGGCTGAAGGTGAGCAATTGGCTAGTCAAACTCCCGGCACGCTGCGTGGTCTCCAGAATCTTGGTGCAATAGTTGCGGAGCTTCTTCTCCCGCGCCAGTCGAGTCTCCAGCAATTCTGCGTACCCGCCAATCACTCCCAGCAGGTTGTTGAAATCATGAGCGACGCCGCCTGCCAGGCGGCCCACCGCCTCCATTTTCTGGGCTTGCAGAAACTTCGTCTCCAGCTCGCGCTGCTCCGTGCAGTCCAATTGCATGCCAAAAATGCAGTCCTTGTCGCCGATGCGTACCAGCGTCCCAAAATAGACTCCGAACCGCTTGTTGCCCGCCGCGTCAGTGAACTCGATTTCCATGTTTTTAATGGACCCTTCAGCACACAGGCGCTGAAAGAATCTGTCACGATCTGCCTGTGAATCCCAGAATCCGAGTTCGACTCCGGTTTTGCCGATGATCTCCTCGGCCGACCGCCCCAGCAGCTTTTCCAG
>DATDGH010000602.1:0-4582 GCA_036522215.1 Candidatus Angelobacter sp.
GCTCTTCTTTCGTCCTACCGCCAGCTTGTATAGAGTGCCGATTAAGGGTGTATACCTGTGCTCGTCTTCTACGCCGCCGGGGGCCGGAGTGCATGGAATGTGCGGCTACTTCGCGGCAGAGATGGCTCTCGCGCGAGACAAAAAAGCGGCTGCTTCCGGCAGCCGCTCTTCAAAGTCCTAATTCTTGTCCGGCCTCTACTTCAACGGCGGCTTACTGCCGCTGGGCGTTGTCGTGGTGCTTGGCGAAGTAGTGGTGCTCGGAGGCGTGCTCATTGTGGGCGACGTTGCTGGCGGACACGGCACGGTAGCAGACGCACTCGGGCCTGTTTCAGTTGTCGTGGTTCCCATTGTGGTCGAGCCCGGCGTAGTCGAGCTTGAGGAGGTTGAGGACGATCCCGTTCCAACCTGACTACTGCCCGTTCCTACTTGACTGCTGCCGGTTCCTACCTGGCTACCCGGCGTCGTTGTGGCACTCGTGGTACCAGTCGTTGCTCCGGTCATAGGACCGTTCGCGCAAGGATTCGCCGTCGTCCCGGTCGGACTCGTGGTGGTCTGATTTCCTGTCTGTTGTCCCTGAGTTCCGGTTATCCCCGGCGTGCCCTGCGTTATGCTTGGCGTTCCCTGGCTGATGCCGGGCTGGCTCGATCCTGTTGGCGGTGTGCTAGTGGTCATTCCCGGTGTGGTTGTTGTGGTTCCTGGCGTGGTTGTGCTGGGTGTGGTCTGGCTTCCTGTTGTGCCGGGCGATGTTGTACTTGTGCTCGGCTGCGCTCCTGTGGAGCTACCGGCTGGGCTACCCGCCGGGGCACCGGTGGTCTGCGCTGCGGCCACTCCCAGTGCAAGAAATAAAATAGATGCTGCAACAAAGTTTTTCGGCATGGGTCTCCTGTTGGCACATGAAATTTTGCCTCTTTATGGTGGGATGCGGTGGCCACTGCAAGAGATGGGTGAAAACGAGAGCTGCTGGTAATCGCTGCCGGCGGTGAGCAAAATACGTCCCGTTTCCAGAAGCTATAATCGTGCGCGGAGAAATGAATGTCGAAATCGCGCAGAGAATTCCTTACCCATGCATCTCTCAGTCTTCTTGGGGCAGCCGTAGCTTCCCGCAGTCAGGCTCAGCAACCAACCGAACTCCCTCCAGGAACGCCGCCAACCTTCGGCACGGCGCCGCCGGTTGGCCCGCAGGTTTCCACCGCCACGTTTGCTGAAGCGGAAAAGCTGGTGCGGGTGGAGATGACTGCTGCTGATCGCGCCCAGGCCGCAGGCAATTGGCGTAGCGCTATGGCTCCCTTGTATGAGCGAAGAACCGGCCCGCACAAAGTGGAAATCGGGCCGGTAATCGCTCCCTATTCAAATTGGGATCCCGTACTGCCCGGCGAAAAAGCTTTCCCACAACGGGAGCAGTTTTTATGGAGCAAGCCCGATCCTGGTCCGCTTCCTTCTCAGGATGAAGATATCGCCTTTGCGCCCGTCACTCGCCTGGCGCGCTGGATTGAGAAGCGCCAACTCACCTCCGAGCGTCTGACGCAGATATATCTGGCGCGTTTGAAAAAATTCGATCCCACGCTGCACTGCGTGATCACGCTGACAGATGAACTGGCGCTGGCGCAGGCCAGAAAGGCCGATCAGGAGATTGCAGCAGGGAAGTACCGGGGGCCGCTGCACGGTATTCCCTGGGGCGCCAAAGATCTGCTCGATACCGCGAATATCGCTACCACATACGGTGCTGAGCCCTTCAGGAACCGTGTGCCAACCACAGATGCAGCGGTGGTGCGCCGCCTGCATCAGGCAGGCGCAGTACTCGTGGCCAAACTCAGCCTGGGAGCACTGGCGCTCAACGATATCTGGTTCGGTGGGCAGACTATGAACCCGTGGCTGCTGGAAGAAGGATCGTCCGGCTCCAGTGCCGGTCCCGGCGCGTCCACTGCGGCTGGCTTGGTGGGTTTTGCCGTTGGCAGTGAGACAGGCGGAAGCATCGTCGGGCCTAGCATGCGCTGCGGAATAACCGGGTTGCGGCCTACGTTCGGCCGTGTGCCTCGCACCGGCGCCATGACGCTGTGCTGGTCGCTGGACAAGCTTGGCCCGATGACTCGCTACATCGAAGATGCGTTGCTGGTGCTGCACGCGATTTCGGGTCCAGATCCCGGTGACGTCTCCAGCGTTCCCAGCAAGCTTGGTTTTGACGCGAATACGTCGGTGAAAGGCCTGCGTGTTGGCTACTTTCCTGCATGGATGCAGAAAGATCCTGCAACGGCCGTCGACCGCGCTGCTCTGGAAACCGTCAGGAAAGTAGGTATGGTTCCAGTTGAGGTGTCCATACCAGATTGGCCGTACGATTCTCTCGATCTCATCCTGTTTGCCGAAGCCGCCGCGGCCTTTGAGGAGCTCACGCTCAGCCATCGTATCGATGAATTGAAGGTCCAGGTTCCGGACGCGTGGCCCAACACTTTTCGCCAGGCGCGATTTCTTTCCGCCGTAGACTTTGTGCAGAGTGACCGGCTGCGCCGAAAAGTGGCCCAGGAGATGGCCCGCGTCTTCTCGCAAGTGGACTTGCTCCTGGTTCCATCCCTGCGCGACGAGATGCTCACGATCACAAACTTCACCGGACATCCATCGCTTACTCTGCGGGCGGGTTTTGTTCAGGTATCGCAGGCGCGCAGCGACTGGGCCCCGGATCCGGCCCATCCGCTGCCAAAATTTTCACCGCCACGTCGTGTGCCACACGGCGTGACGTTGATCGGACGGTTGTTCGATGAAGGCACAATCGGTCGCGCAGGGTTAGCGTTGGAGCGCAGCTTCGGGGTGGCGGATGAAAGACCAGCGGGGTTTTAGTGTTCAATCGGTTTCACACATGTCGATGATCACAGTGCTTGCCAGGATCAGAACGGCGTCGTCTTGTTGATCCACATCAACCCCATAGGTGTCGACGAACGTGAACCACTCCTTGGAGACATGGGCAATGGGTTTTCCAGCGCGGGTGAAGACATATTCGTGGTCCGAAAAGTCCCCTTCAGCCAGGATCGCCTCCTGGCCGAAAACATCAATAGCAAATTTCGATTTGAATAGCGTGAACAGCTTCTTCTGCACCACCGCCCATAACGCTTCACCCTTATAGATGTTAAATGTCGACTCCCAGGGAACTGTATCCTCCACAATCGAGGCAATCTCTTTTCCAGACAGGTCGTTAAAGTGAAGATCGTTGCTGAATCCCTTTCCCGCAACGATAAACACGTCGCGCTCCGCCTCATCCTTGATGATGAAGTCATCTGCCAGCAGAGAAAACAATTTCTGTTTCATTAAGTACTGCATATCCTCTTCTCCAGAAACCCTTTCACTTCAAAATTACCCCTAATTATCAAATTCCCCAACTACTAAGTTGCCCGGCTGTTTTACAATGGCCGGGCCTCCCACCATCACCTGCAAGGCTTTTGGCACTGGCGGATTGGGCTGACTGCAAGAAGTTCAGGTATGAGAAAAATCTCCACGCTCCGGGTTCCTATTCGTGTGCGAACCAGCATGTGGTCTATTGCCATGCTTTTCTTGCTGCTCGGCGGGACGGTTCTGGGTCAGCAGGAAGATTCAAATCCCTTGCCTGCCGATCAAATCATCCAAATCTTGCAACAGAATCCCGACTTGCTGGCGGAAGCTAAATTGCAAATTGTTACGGCATTGCGGGACCGAGGTCATGCCGTCACCCAGGCGGACATCACAGACGACCGGCTGTTCTCTGAGATTCGTTCGGACGATCGGGTCCGAATCCTGATCAGCGACGAGCTCAAGCAGCGCGGCTTCGGCGCGGATCAGAATCCGGAACCAGAAAATCCGGCGCCGGAAAAACCAGCGCCAGAATCGAAACCTCCCACTCCACCAGCAGCCCCCGCAAAGCCTGCTGAGGAAACCATCAAAAAGAGCACTTCACCCGGACAGAGTAATTATCCCTACCGCAACCTTCCGGTATTGAAGGACCTGTATACGCAGTCCATCGCCGATCCTGCCAAGCTGGAGCGGTTTGGCGCCGCACTCTTCCGCAACAGCACTCTTTCCGACAAAACCTCGTTGGATATTCCCGTGGCCTCCGATTATGTCCTCGGCCCCGGTGATCAATTGGTCATCGAGTATTGGGGAAGCTCCTCGCAGAGGCTTCAGTTGGCCGTAGACCGCGAAGGGCGGGTGGCGTTGCCGGAGGCAGGAGCCATTCTGGTGGCGGGGTACACCCTTGCTGAAGCCCAGGACCTGATCCAGAAAACGCTGGTGCGGCAATTTCGCGATGTTTCAGTTTCTGTTTCCCTTGGCCGTCTCAAGACCGTGCGCGCCTACGTTGTTGGCGACGTCAAAAACCCCGGCGCCTACGACATCAGTGCGCTGTCCACCGCGTTGAGCGCTCTGCTGGCAGCCGGCGGTCCAACCGATACCGGCTCGCTGCGAACAGTGAAGCACTACCGAGGAAAAAAACTGGTCGAAGAGATTGATCTTTACGAGCTGATGTTGCACGGAGTGAGTTCCAGCCAGGAGCGAATTGCATCCGGAGACAGCATTCTGGTCCCTCCCACCGGCCCGCAAGTAACGGTCGCAGGAATGGTGCGCC
>DATDGH010000603.1:0-2240 GCA_036522215.1 Candidatus Angelobacter sp.
ATATGGCATCACAATCAGAAACGATCAGGCAAGGCGACTGAGTTTCTGCGCGTCCAATCTCATCCGGCTGGCGTAAGAGCTTGCTGTAAGGCGTATTGTTTACCACCGAACCCAGCATCACCATGCCATTCCCGAAGGTAAGCTCGGCGTGGCCAATGGTTCCGTCGGGATTTGGGAATACAGCTTTTTTCTCGAATCCAAAGGCTTTGCACAACCATTCGATGGCCGCCGCGGCATCGCGGTAGTGCAGTGCTGGAATTACGGTGGAGGTGCACTTCTTGGCGAAATTTGACATGAGATGTTCTCCTTGCGTCCTTGTGATATCCGCATTCTGGCTGACCGCAAGGGCCATAGTCTTGGAAAAAATGGAACTAAGAGGCTACGTGGAGCACTACAACAATGTCCGCCTGAACAGCGCCACCGGCTACATCACGCCGAAGGACGTGCTGGCGGGGCGTCAGCAGGAGATCCACGCGGAACGCGACCGCAAGCTGGAGGCCGCCAGACAGCAACGTCAGAGTCACCGCCAGCAAGCCGCGTGAAGAGCGAAGCGGCCAGCCGCGCGATTTCGGACAGCCGGTGAAGTGGATAGTTTCCGGCTTGCTAACAATACGTGCTTGATCAGCAACACTTCGGCTTCGTGGCTGTTAGTTTGCGGGTCCAGCAAACAGCAGCAGATTCCCATCCGGATCTGCGACGACGAAATTTTTGGCGCCCCAAGGCTGCTTTTTCAGTCTCTGGTGAAAGGTAACGCCAGCGGACTGAAACTCAAGGAACAGTAGCTTGATCTCGTCCGCTGTGGCGACGGTCATAGATACCGACAACAGTTCCTCACGAACACGGATCGTCGACTCGACTGCAGGTCGCTCGACGCACATAAGATTGAGACGCGCCGCGTCGCGGCCCACTTGTGCATAGTAGGGAGGATCACCGTAACTGAATACAAGCGAAAAGCCTAACTTCTTACAGAAAAATTCGCATGATCCCTTGATATTGGCGACGATTTGACCTTGCGGGATGTGGTGGAGAGTCCAGTTTTCAGGGCTTGCCAACTATCGAAGCCGTGCTGTCTTGCGACCATATCTTGCGCATCGCTGAGCTTAAAACTTGCCGCAAGAATCTCCGAATCGACCATTTTCAGAAAACGAGGCACAAGCCCGCGGATTTGCGCTGCGACTGGATAATGCCCTTCGCGATGCCAACGCAATATGAGCTTGGCTTGCTTTTTGAGGTTCTCTAGATTGGGCATGTAGACCTCCACGATGAGATTCGAGTAGGTGGGCATTGCCCTTCGGCGATATGCCGATGCACCCTACATGCGCCGATTGCAGTATCTGCTGCCGTGCCAGTAGTTGTCAATTGAGAACGCCGTCACGCTACGCGTTGTTGCACCATTTGCACATTCTTGTCGTTTCACGGGCAAACAGGAAGTTGAGACCGCCGAACTAGCGTGGAGCTACAATGACCCTGGCCGGGCGAAACGGAAGCGGGCACTGCGGGGACGCAACCATGCCGAGGGATAGCCCGGGTGGGCTCATCGAGACGATGATCGGCAGCGCAGGAATGTGCTTCTCGCGGTGCTTCTCCATCATCGGATCGAAAGACCCTCATGCCTGAAAAATCCCCGCCCGAAGGGCGGAATACTCACTAACGGGGAACGGCGCTTCTCCATTTCAGGCTGAGCCAACACAGAAGTAACAAGGTGAAGACCTTCAACCAACTGGCGGAAGGGCACTATAAAAATGTGCAATTCGGCAGCGGCAATTCTTCTTTCCGTTCACAAACTACAGAATATTCTCTCGGGCATACGCCCTGACACCTCGTCCAAGCGGGTAGGGATCCCTCTCTTCGTTCGGGATAGACTCTAAAACCTCAGCAGGGGATATGGTTCGCCCAGACCGTCCGTTTGGCGCAGTAAGAGGTGGCGTCGATGCCGGAAAAGGCGCGAAATTCATTGGCAAAATGGGATTGATCGTAATATCCGCAATCCAGCGCCAACTCTGCCCAGGCAACATCGGCGCCGGAGTGTAACTGCTGCACCGCCCGCTGAAAACGCTGGATTCTGCACCACACTTTAGGAGAAAGGCCTACGTGTTCGCGGAAGATTTGAGAGAAGTAGCGCATGCTCCATCCTGTCTCCCGGGCCACTTCTTTTACCTGGGAAACAGCGGAATCCTCTCCAAATCTCGTCAGCGCAAACTGCACCAGCTTATTTCCGGAGATACGGGACATGAAGGCCT
>DATDGH010000604.1:0-10547 GCA_036522215.1 Candidatus Angelobacter sp.
GTCGGAGGTGTTCAAGAACCAATTCAAGGAAAGCCATCTCCTGATTTATGGGATTTTGATTGTTGTGGTGGTGCTGTTCCTTCCGGATGGCATCGTGGGCGGAATCAAGCAACTATGGAGCCGGCTGCGAGGAACGAAGAAGCCGGTTGCCGCTGGAGCAACGCTATGACTCCGGTGCTTGAACTTCGAAATGTCACCAAGCGCTTTGGCGGTTTGCGCGCGGTGAAGGATGTTTCGTTTGAGATGAATGTGGGAGAGATCCTGTTCATCATCGGCCCCAATGGCGCGGGCAAGACGACCGTTTTCAATCTGATCAGCGGATTTCTTCATCCGGACCAGGGATCCATCATCTTCAGCGGCCAGGAGATTTCCAGGTTTGCCCCCCACCGGGCGGCCCGCCTGGGCATCGGGCGGACATTTCAGATCGTAAAGCCGCTGCACAATTTGAGCGTCCTGCAAAACGTGATGCTGGGCGCCTTCATGCACACCGGCAAGCTGAGCAAAGCGGAGGAACAGGCGGGCAAGATTCTGGACTTTCTGCAAATGTCGCATCTCAAAGATTTTCCCGCACATGGATTGCCGCTAGCCGCGCTCAAGCGGCTGGAAATAGCGCGCGCCCTGGCCACCAAGCCCAAGCTGATTCTGCTCGACGAGGTAGTGTCCGGCTTGACTCCGGGTGAAGCTTTGTCGCTGGCCGGGCTGGTGAAGCGCCTGCCGGAATGGGGAGTGAGCGTTGTGGGCGGCGTGGAGCATGTGATGCAGGTGGTAATGAAGATTGCCGATCGGATTGTGGTTCTGGATTACGGCGCCAAGATCGCCGAAGGCAAACCGGCTGATGTGGTCAACCTGCCGGTGGTGATCGAAGCTTATCTCGGCGCGAAGTACAAGGAATTGGCCAAATGAAGGAAACCAACGGCAGCTCGCCGACTGTGCCTCTGCTGGAAGTCGAAAACGTGACGGCTTTTTACGGCGACTTGCAAGCCCTATTCGGCGTCAGCCTGCGGATCCAGGCAGGCGAGATTGTCACCTTGATCGGCTCCAACGGAGCAGGGAAGACTACCATCTTACGCGTGATTTCCGGAGTTAAACGGGTAGCCAGTGGCGGAGTGGGTTTTGATGGCTACAATGTCACTCGCGTGTCAGCCCATCGGATGGTTTCACTCGGTGTAAGCCACGTACCCGAAGGGCGGCAGGTGTTTCCGTTCATGACCGTTAAGGAAAACCTTTCGCTTGGCGCCTATACGCCCCGCGCGCGGCGCAAGGTAAAGCAGTTGATGGAAGAACAACTCACGCTGTTTCCCCGCCTGGCGGAACGTATGAACCAATTGGCCGGAACGCTCTCCGGCGGCGAGCAGCAGATGGTGGCCATTGCCCGTGGGTTGATGGCACAGCCCAAACTGCTCCTGCTGGATGAGCCTTCGCTTGGCCTGGCGCCAAAGATCGTGGATGAGGTGTTTGAGAAAATCCAGGAGGTCCGGCACAAAGGGATCACCATGCTGATTGTGGAGCAGAACGTGGCAGCGGGTTTGAGCATCGCCGATCGAGGCTACGTGGTCCAGAACGGTGCTGTACGGCTGGAAGATTCTGCAAAAAATCTACTGACGAATGAGATAGTGAGGGCGGCGTATTTGGGGTTGTGAAAGCGACAGCTACGAGCTACTAAAGAAAAAATAGCGAAGCTGTAGCCCAAATGCCATGAACGGGTGGCGTAGAGACGCGCGGTAGCGCGGCTCACAGATTTTGATCGGCTACACCAACTCTGGTTCTGCGCTAGCGTACACTGCGGCGGGTGGTAAGCTGCCAAAGATAATCTCATTTACCAATTCTCTTTGACGTCTTTCAGCTCGACGCTTTTCTACATCTATTAACAACATTTTAGTTAGATGTAAATTACTAGTTGACAACATACAGAAATGTATGTTCTACTAAACATGGAGCCCCCAGGGGCTGCCGTAGTACTTTGATCTTTGAAAACTGAATAGAAATGGGAAGCACGGGGCCTCGCCTTACGCGGGACGCAGCCGGAGAAGTGTACTTAGCACCCGTGAATTGAATCGCGGACGCAGCCGAAGAAGTGTGCCTTGCGCTTGGCCAACCGGACGCTTGTGCTGGCGCGGTTTGCTATGGTGTTGCCTTACCTGTTCCCTCAGGTTACCTCGACCTCAAAAGGTAACCTTAAACCTGCCTGAAGGCTACTTTTTCCCTGACGTGATCACCTGGCGGACTGGAAAACGGGTTTTGTCACGCGGTGGAAGAGATGTAGCCTATAGCCTTTTTCACCCAAAGGCACAACCCAAAAAGGCCTTTGCGACCCCTTTTTTAGCGTCAACTCCTTATGAATCAAGGAGATGCGCAGCCTTACGGCCTTTGCTCTGATTTTCAGAAATGTTTATCAACTAAAGAAAAAATAGCGAAGCTTTTAGCTCAAAAGCCATGAACGGGTGGCGTCGAGACGCGTGCTAGCGCGGCTCACAGATTTTTGATGGGCTACACCAACTCTGGTTCTGCTCTAGCCGCTAGCTGCTAGCTGTCAACCTCGGTTTTTCGGGCTGGACAAAGGAAAGCGGATTTGTAGGCGCAAAGAAAAAACAGGGCAGCTGGCGTACGCCCGAGCTGCCCTGAAGTTGGTTGAATTTAGTGCTTTTTGTTGCTCCTCTCCTCCGGCTTGGCAGCAGGTGACACTGAAAGGTCCGATGTCTTGAGTTTGGTGGGGACGCTCAAGGCTCCGCACGTGGGGCAAACGCTGGCGCAATTGGTACACATCTGAAGCCAGGTTCTGCCGCAGCAGTTCAAGCCATCAACCGTGCAGCAACAGGGATCTTCCGGGGACTCAGTGGAGAATGGTGCGAGCACGACTTTGGCCGTGAGCGTGGGAAGACCGATTTTGGCGAAATCCGCAATCTGGATCGAGTCGCCTTGCTTGCCGACCACGTAGTCGCCAAGCAGGCGGTGCTCATGGGGAACTTTTGTCGGATCGAGCGGTTCGGATATTGTAGAAAGCTCTGCCTTGGGGATCATGGCCCAGATCTTCACAGCTACTTTGTCTCCAATCATATGGGGATACATCCGGATGCCGAAGAGATTTTTGTAACCCTTGATCGGTATCGGCACCAGATTCTCTTCCGGAGTACCGTCTTGAATGGGGAAACCGACAAAGTACCCGTCGGGTAAGGAGAGTGAGACTCCAAGCGAGCGCTTGGGCTGAGGTGATGTTTGTGCTGTTTGTGCCGCCATCACAGTTGCGACCGTCAGCAGGAGAGCAGCCACAACAAGGAGAAGCGAAGTGTTCTTCTTCATCGAGAGAACCTCCTTAAGTCAAAACGATCCAAGCGCATCCTAGTACAAGCCGCTGGGTTCAACAATAACGAAAAAGTGCATCGTACCAAAAGGGGAATTAATATGGGAAAGCTCTAATATGAGCTTTAAATCCTGTGGAGGATTGCTGCATATGCAAGGCTCCAGGATGGCGCACATTATTTTCCTAAGAACGGGTTAAGAAAGCATGGCCGAAGATTAGGTCAAAAACTCGCTGTCAAAGATCCCCGTTAGTGCGAGGGAAAATTTTGTGGCCGAAAACGGGTTTACCTCATGAATTGAATTCGGCTCGACTACTTCGTGGGTACCCGCAGCGTCTTGGATCTTCATAGCAAAGCCAAAGGCAAAACCAACCGCAACACCTTACCGCTGGTGACACAGATGAAACTGATCTTTACTGATCGTCCAACGAAGTGACTAACCTCAAGGTGAAAGGGATCAAATCCGGCGTGACCCATCGCTGTTTGGCATCCACGGAGTCTAGCAGTTCGCGAGAGTAATACAGGTAAATTAGATTCTTGTCGGCCAGTGCGGCAGTCACGCGCTCGACTGCGTGTTGCAGGCAGAGAGTGCGATCCAGGTGCTTCTCCGCCTGAAGCATCCAGAAGCGGGTGGCGGTCTCATGATAGCGATTGCCGCCGTGATGGGCAACAAAGCGGAGCAGGGTGGCGCGCATTTTGTCCAGAGCGCGTTCCAGTTCGGCGCAGTATAGATAAACTACGGCCACAGTGAGATGATCACGATGATGGAATTCGGCTGGCCCGAGCGAACAACGCTCCAGCCGGTCCACCAGAGTCAGGATTTTGCAATCGGTCATTTTTTTCTCCAAAGAAAAACGCCCACGACCTATAACAGCATGGATCGTGGGCGTTTGGATTTGTGCAAAACAAAACCGCCGGGAGTTCCGGCGGTTTGCCTTGCGAAGAATTATTCTACAACAAATGCCCCGGCAAAGTCTTGGCAATGTCGTTGTAAATGACTACTGCGGCAAATACGAGAAGGAAGACAAAGGCCACCTGATAAACCCGTTCTTTGATTTCCTGGTTGATATCCCGACGCATGATGCCTTCGATTCCCAGCATCAGCATCAGCCCGCCGTCGAGGATGGGAATGGGCAGCAGGTTGAAAACAGCCAGATTCAAGCTGATCAGGGCCATTACCCAGATGTATTGCCAGAACCCGGCTTTTGCGGCCTCGCCGGAGATGATGGTGATTCCAATCGGACCACTCATCTGCCCTAACGTGTTCCTGGGTTGCTGCACCATCTTACCCAGTAACTTGAAGATCAGGAGAGAGTTGGTCTTACACTCTGCGAGAGAACTGCGAAAAGCTGCGGGAAAGGGAAGCCGCTCCACTGCCTGAGGCGAAAACCCAATACGGTATTTGTCACCTTGTGACGTCGGCGTCAGTACCGGTATGAGGGTGAAGGGCAATTCTTTTCCGTCGCGCCACACGATGAGTTGAACAGGAGCGTCCTTTGTTTTGGCGAGAACGTCCTGCACCTCCTGAGTGTTCCGCACCGGGGTGCCGTTAACGCTGACCAGGGCATCGCCGACATGGACGCCGGCTTTGGCTGCCGGCATGTCAGCTTCCAGCGTCCCCACGAATTCGGGTGGTACCAAGCCCACGTCGCCCATCCGTTCTGCGCCCTTAGGCTCGGGCACCAGCTTCATGGGCAGGGGCTGATCGCCGCGCTGGACCGTTACCTCAACTGTTTGACTTGCACTCAGGCCGAATCCGATCCAAGCCTGCGTCCAGTTTGGATTTTCTACGTCGTCTATTTTTACGATCTTGTCCCCCGGACGTATGCCGGCTTTCTCTGCGACTGAGCCGGGGGCAACGAAAAAAATATTCACCGGCTGCCGCTCAAAAAAGTAGTAGTCATGATGAAACTTGAAGACTACGGCGAAGACCAGGATGGCCAAAATCACATTCATGGTCGGACCGGCAATGGCGATCAAAAAACGCTGCCAGCGGGGATGGCTGGTGAACTCTCCGGGATCGCCGGTGCGATTCTCCATGGGGTTTTCCCCGGCCATCTTTACATAGCCGCCGAGAGGAAGAAGGCTGAGACGGTAATCCGTGTCTCCCCTGCGGAAACCCCAAAGACGCTTACCGAAGCCGAGGCTGAAGACCTCAACGCGAACACCGCAAAGTTTGGCCACTGCGTAGTGCCCAAACTCATGCACAAAAACCAGTACCCCTAATACCAGGGCTACGGCTGCTAAATAAATCAAAATCTGCATAAAAATGGATTCTAGTATTGTAAATGGTGCGAACCAGAGTGACTAGCGAGTCAATTGATGCGACAGTTTCAGCCGCGCCAGCTCACGCGCCTGGGCATCTATGGCGAGCACTTCTTCTATAGATTCAGGAATACGCTTTTCTGTTTCATCAATTGTTTGAGCGATGATGCGGGGAATATCGGCGAAACCGACTTCGCCCTTGAGAAAAGCAGCAACGGCCACCTCATCAGCGGCATTCAGAGCTATGGGCCTGGAACCACCCTCCTGCACCGCCTGATAGGCAAGCCGCAGGCAGGGAAACTTATCCAGGTCCGGGGGAGAGAAGTCTAACCTATTCAAATCCAACACGTTAAAGCGTAATTCTGACGGAATGCGCTCGGGGTAGGTGAGGGCGTAGAGGATCGGCAACCGCATGTCTGTGACCGAGAGCTGGGCCAGAATACTGCCATCCTTGAACTCCACCATGGAATGAATGGTGGACTGGGGATGGACGATCACCTGGATGCGGTCTGGCGGGAGATCAAAGAGCCGGCAGGCTTCGATGACTTCAAAGCCTTTGTTCATCAGCGTGGCGGAGTCAATGGTGATGCGCTGTCCCATCTTCCAGGTGGGATGGTTTAACGCCTGCTCCACGGTGATACGCTCGAACTCTGATTTTGGCGTATGCAGGAACGGCCCGCCGCTGGCGGTGAGCCAGACGCGCTCCACTTCGCTGAGGCGTCCGCCCCGCATGCACTGGTGCACCGCATTATGTTCGCTGTCAATGGGGAGCAGAGGCTTGCCCTGCTTGCGCGCTTCGCGTGTGATCAGCTCTCCCGCCGCTACCAGGCACTCTTTGTTGGCGAGGCCGACTTCTTTGCCCGCTCGCACCGCCTCGTATGTGGCTTTGAGACCGGCAACGCCAACGATCGCGCTGACCACAAAGTCAACTTCCGGATGAGTGGCCACGCGGACGGAGCCTGACTGGCCGTGAACGACCTCGATTCCCGCGCGCCCTTCAGTTTTGAGTTGTGCGCGCGCCGCTTCCGCATCTTTTTCGGAGGAGAGGGAGAGGACTTTGGGTATCCAGCGTCGCGCCTGCTCCAGCGCGGCTTCGATGTTTCCTCCGGCAGCAATGGTGATCAGTTGGAATCTGTCCGGATTAGATTCGATGACGCTGAGTGTGCTGCGGCCAATGGAACCGGTGGAGCCGAGGATGGCAATGCGCTTCATTGAGATTCGAAGAAGTAGGCCTGGAAACTCGCATAGTACCACACGACTGGAATAGCAAAGAGCAGTGCATCAATGCGGTCCAAAATGCCGCCATGCCCGGGCAGCAGCGAGCCTGAGTCCTTGATTTGGGCGCCGCGTTTCATTGCCGATTCAAACAGGTCTCCCAGCTGCGCAGCTATATTGGCGACGATACCCAGGATGACCAGATGTATGACAGGCAGATTGGCTGAAGCGCCCACCGGCGTGTAGAAAGAGAGTTTCTGTTGTGTGAACATCCCTCGGATGGGTCCATCAAAGTGGAAGACGATCAATGCAACTGCCACGCTGGCCATCACAGAAGCGATTGCCCCCTCCCAGGTCTTTTTGGGACTGACGATGGGAGCGAGTTTGTGCCGTCCAATGCTCCGGCCAACATAGTAGGCCGCTGTGTCCCCCGCCCATACGGAGAGCAAAATAAACACCAGAAAGACTGCCTCATAAGGACTACGCCGGAAGAGGACTAACGTTGCCATTGGCGCAGCAATGTAGAAGAGCCCGAATGCCGAAATCCCGGAAGCAGCGAGCGCCATCCGCATCTCGTGGCGAAATACCAGGGGAATCCCGAAAATGAGGGAAACCATCAGGAAAATTGACCATCCCTGAAAGAATTCCGTGAGCCACAGAAAGTTGCCGGCCAGGAACGAATTGTCTGCATAGGCAAAACTGCGCACAATCAGGAAGAGAGACAGAACATATGTAGGCCATCGCAGTGGCTCAATTCCATATCCTCTGGCTATGTTCAGGTACTCATGAATTGCCAGAATGGCGATCACGGCCACCACTACCGCAAACACCCACAGCGGCGCTTTGAACACCACCAGCAGCACCAGTGGGACCAGCACCACGGCGGTTAGAACACGCTTCATCAGACGATTTCAATACCTCTGCCAGGATGATACTGACTTTATGGCAATGGAAGTAGGGTCGCGGCAGAGTCAGGGCCTAACGAGAATGGTTCCCGTTGGTCCCATTGGAGTCGCTGAGCCCGCCATAACGGCGCTCGCGCTGCTGGAAATCGGCGATGGCCTCTAGCAGATGGGTGCCACGGAAGTCCGGCCAGAAGGTCCGGGTCAGGTAGAGTTCTGCGTAGGCGGCCTGCCACAGCAGGAAGTTGCTGAGGCGAAGTTCGCCGCTGGTGCGGATTACCAGGTCCAGTTCGGGCAAATCGCGGGTGTAGAGATGGCGGTTGACGGTGTCCTCATCAATATCGAGCAGATGATCAATGCCGCCATTATTTCTGGCGGCGTGGACCATGGAGTGGAAGGCGTCCACGATTTCCGAGCGTGAGCCGTAATTCAATGCCAGAGTGAGCACCATACCGGTGTTATGGCGGGTCTCCTCGCGTGCCCAAGCCATGCGTTCCTGAACGCTTTGCGGCAGCCGCGAGCTGCGGCCAATGAATGAAAGCCGGATGTTGTTGCGCTGCATCAGCGGCATCTCGTTCTTGAGGTAGCTGCGCAGCAGCTTCATCAGGAAATCGATCTCGCCGGGTGGACGGCGCAAGAAATTCTCCGCCGAAAAGGCATAGAGAGTAAGCGCCGGAAGGTTAATGCGGGCGGCGGTCTCCACCACGTAACGCACGGCTTCCACGCCGCGTTTGTGGCCGGCGATGCGCGGCAGGTGGCGGCGTTTGGCCCAGCGGCCATTGCCATCCATGATGATGGCGACATGTTTAGGAAACTGGCGGGGATCCAATTGGCTGAAGAGTTCAGCTTCCCTTTGGTCCAGCCCAGAAGGAACAGTAAGTTGCAAAAGCGTCCTCTCAGAAGATAAAAGCTAGCATAGCAACCCAGCTTACGCAATAGACTACTTTATGAAACAAAGTGTTGCCTGGGCGTTGGTCTTTCGGGTTGTACCCGCCGGGACGGACGCAGCCATCTGGTAAACACGGCCGGGCACCGCCGCTCTGTTACAATCAATACTAACCCAAGTGCCCGCAAAATGATGCGGAACTCCTTTGGAATCAGGAGTAGTCAATCTGCTTCCTCTCGGTCCCCTTGGGGCCAGCAGCCAGGAACGCGTTTGGCAAAGTGATAAAGAACGGCCAATTCGGGCGAACTACCTTCCAGCGCTGGATGACAGCTTTCTGCTTGTTGCTGGTAGTGCTGCTCACCTCTGCCGAAGCCGTTCACGTCCATCCTGATGGCGCTATGTCGCGGGATGGCAGTCGCTGCCTGCTCTGCTTCTCATTGCACGCCCAGGCCCCGGTTGCCAGCGCTGATCCCGTACCCGTGCAATTTACAGTTGCCATCCTGGCTGTCGCCTATGATGCGCAGGTCAAGGGAATCGCCAGTCTGCTGGAACTCTTCAGTCGTCCTCCTCCTGCCTAATTCCCTTCTGCATTGAGGGCAATCGCCTCGCATCATTGTTCGAGTTCGTGCTCCCTCGATGTGCGGCGTCGGCTGGCACCGTTCAGCCATTACATCCACCGTTCTCTGTTTTTTTTGACGACTCGGAAGTCGCGTGCTCCGCATGTGAGTGGTGAGGAGGTCACATGAAATGGTTTTGTATCCTATTTGCATTAACGATTACAGGTAGCAATTCTGCCCTGGCTCAGCAAGGCACGGATGCTCAGTCCGCAGCCATGTCCGCGATGGAACAGAAAGTCCGTGATTTGGAAGACCGCGTCGTTCTGCTGGAAGGTGAGCTTCGCCAATTGAAGGCACAAGGCCCGCAGGCGCCCGCAGCGGTAGCTCCATCGACTGCGGCTCCCTCGGCGCCGCAAGCCACAGTGCAGCCCCAAGCGGAGGTCCCACAGGCTACACAGGTGGAAAATGTCCGCCTGGGTGGGGCGGGCGCTGCGGCGGCCAAAGCTTTGAATCCCGACATCAGCGTGATCGGAGACTTCATCAGCGGACTGGGAAATAATCCGATCAATCCTACGCCCACTTTCCAGATGCATGAGTCTGAGGTCGGATTGCAGGCAATCGTGGATCCTTATGCACGGGCCGACTTCTTCATTTCTTTCGGCGAACAAGGGGTGAACCTGGAGGAAGGTTTCATCACCTTCACCGCGCTGCCCAAGAATTTCGTGGCCAAGGTGGGAAAAATGCGGGCGGCGTTTGGCAAGGTCAATAGCCTGCACAACCACGTGTTGCCATGGGTTGACCGCCCCCTGGTTTCGCAGAACCTGGTTGGCGGCGAAGACGGCATTGATGATGCAGGTCTTTCCGTTCAGCACATCATCCCAGCTCCCAAAAACTGGTTCCTGGAGTTTACCGGGCAGGTCTTCCGCGGTGATTCTTCTGATGTGTTTAAGTCCTCGCAGAAAAACGATGTCAGCACGGTGGGACACCTGCGCAGCTACAAAGACCTGACTGAAAATTCCAATCTTGATCTTGGTGCTTCCTATTCACGCGGACACAACCAGTTCGGCAACGCTTTCATTACCAATCTCTATGGAGTGGACGCGACTTATCGTTGGAAGCCGTTGCAGCGCGCAATTTATCGTTCCTTCGTTGCCCGCAGCGAGCTCATCTGGCGGCAGCAGGACCAGCCGTCGCTGATCTCGTGCCTCAACATGGTGTGCTCGCCTACTGCAGCCTTCGGGGCACAGAGGGCGTTTGGCTTTTACACATCAGGCGACTACCAGTTTGCCCGCCGCTGGTTTTTTGGAGGGCGCGTGGACCAGTCCGACCGCGCCACGAATGCGCGATTGACGGATAGAGGCGGTTCGCTGGTTCTGACGTATTGGCCCAGCGAATTTGCGCAGATTCGAGGCCAATACAGATTTAC
>DATDGH010000605.1:0-2324 GCA_036522215.1 Candidatus Angelobacter sp.
GTCTGCCATGTAATAAGCTTAATCTGGCCTGACGCTGGTAATGGTTGCAGATCGGCCACACCTTCAGAAATTGGTTCGTCAGTAGAATCTGTGGGCAACGTTTGGCTCAGGTAATTTTCCCAGTGCGTGATACAGGGCGAGTTCGATAACGGGGAAAGTTCGGAATCCATAGGCTTTTCTCATTGTCAGTTTTGCCTTGTTGTTCAAGCCCTCGATGACGCCGCTGGAGAATTGCTTTTTGGCTCTGAAATAATTGAGGATTAGTTCGCGATGGCCGAGCAGGGTCTTCGCGACTTTCTTCATCGGTTCGATACGCGAGCGCATGACTTGCTGGCACCAATCATCGAGGAATTTGGCGGCCCAAGTGGGTGACTGGTATTCCCAAAATTGCTGGAAGTCTTCCTTGAGCAGATAGGCTCGCACTGTCTTGAGATTGTAGCGTAGAAGGTCGCGCAGCCTGAAGCGTTGCAAGTCGGTGAGATTTGCCTTGCGTTTCAGCACGCACCACCGCGTTTGTTTCAAGACCGGCTCGTAGCCATCCTGCACGAGCCTGCGGGCCTCGGCGGCACGCACATCATCAAGGGCTTCGTTCATTTTGGCCACGAGGTGAAATCGATCGAGGATATTCACCGCGTTGGTACAGCGCTCACGGATGACCCGCAGGTACGGCTGCCACATGTCCGAGCAGACGAATTTGATACCTGCGGACAACGGCTCGCCGATCAGGGTGAAGAATTGCTCGAAACTCTCAATTGTACGGTCCTTGCCGATCCATAACAGTCGTGTGCAATCCTTCTCGATCTGGTAGACCAGGGTCAGATACTTGTGCCCCTTGGCGTACTGGATCTCATCGACGCCGATCGCCTGGATGGGGCCCAGATTGCGGTGCTCCAGCCCCCACTCCACCACATACTCGACCGCCTGGCAGACCTTGTCCCAAGTGCTGCGGAATGCAACGGCGGTTTCCTGCCAGGACAGCTTGCGGGCCCAGTGGGCCAGAAACAGCATGTAGGCCTTGGTCAGCTGGTGTTTGCCGATCGCCCATGGCAGTTCTTCAACCCGCACACCGCAGGCTCTGCAATCGACCCGCCGCATGCGGTAAAGTAACAGCACCATGAAGCCCCAGAACGGGACGAATTCGAAACGGCGGATGCTGAGTTGATCGTAGCCGGCGGCGGGCTTGTGGCAGCCTGAACACACGGGCTTCGAGCCGCGGCGAGGCCGGACGTGAATCTCTATGGTGCTGCTTTCTGGACAAAGCCGCGCTTTCTCGTAGACGAAGCCTGGAAAGTGCTGGCAGTGGTTGAGGAGGGTGATCAGCCGCATGGGCGCAAAATCCAAAGCAAAGGCCGCATCGGACGCCACCCCAATACCCCAGGGATCGCCCGCAGATGAGCTTACAGCTTATTGCCCAGACCTCGAACAATGGCCAAGAAGCTGGATTTATGAAGAGCGCGACCTGTCGCACGGGCAGCAGATGGTGGAATGCTTCAAGCCGTTTTTGCGCCATCTGGTGAGTTCAGGCCAGTCGCGCAAAACTGTCCGATCGCACCGCGACAACCTGTGGATTCTCGGTGGCGAGATCATCTCGAAACTGCATGAGGACCCTCGGCTCAGAAAGCGCCCGACAGACCAGACCTTGCTCGCGTTCCTCGACGACGAAGGTGGACCGCTCATCTCCCACGAGTCCGAAGATCACCAGCGTTCTTTCGACTCGACCTGCCGAAAGTACTATCGGTTTCTCAAAGAGCGCAACACGGGAGGCCAATAGGCTCTCAGGCTATGGGCATGTGGACAACGCAAGAGCGTTGCCCACATGCCCACAGCCTCAACAACAAATACAAAAGCCAAGCCAAGGTTGAATCAGGAAAGGACTACTAAATCGCCCACAGATTCTCCGGAGGAGGCTTTAAATTTTTGGGGCAAGGCCAGTCCTACCAATCAAGGAGGGCCAGGCGCTCATTCGATAGTCTACCATTCGCTCGATGTCGCGGCGGTCGGCTCCAAATTGATCGCGCGCGACCGGCACCGATTGAGACGAATTGCGGCCGCTGTTGGCATCGAGATCGACACATTAAAGAGTGCAATACCTTTTCTTCTTACGCTACACGACATCGGCAAATACGCGCGCGTGTTCCAAGCAAAATCACCGGATCATTGGCCGGTTGGTTCCCTGGGGCCCTATCGCGAGATCGCACCGGGCAATAGCCACGTTATCACTGGTTTCCAGTTGCTGGTCAAATTTTCGGACGATGGATCGTGTCGAGACATTTTCGAGACCGTCATGCCGGGATGGAGTGCCAGCGAGCGCAAAATTCTGTTCC
>DATDGH010000606.1:0-4139 GCA_036522215.1 Candidatus Angelobacter sp.
GGCAAGAGCCACACCAAAAGCAATGTAACCAAGATTGGCGGCGGCGCAGCGGCGGGCGCCCTGATAGGCGGACTTGTGGGAGGAGGCAAGGGCGCTGCCATAGGTGCAGGCGCGGGGGCAGGTGCCGGCACCGGTGTGGCTGCGGCTACCGGCAAACAGGAAGCCGTAATTCCGGCAGAAACCGTGATCACCTTCACCATCACCAGCAGTCATCGGTAAAAACATGGTGGAGCGCTCTTGGCTTCAGGCCTGTGGCTGTTTTAGCGCTGCCAGAGCCGCCTGCGCATGCTCACCTGCCTTGATTCCTGAGATCGATGTGGCAATTTTGCCATCCGCGCCAATCACAAACGTGGTGCGCTCTATACCCATGTATTTCCTGCCGTACATGCTCTTTTCCTTGAGCACGCCAAATTGCTTGGCGACAGATTTATCCTCGTCTGAAAGCAGCGGGAATGGGAATTTGAATTTCTCCTTAAACTTTTTCAATGCCGAGGGTTTATCAGGAGAGATACCCACAACCACAGCTCCAGCCTTCTGGAACTTCTGGTATGCGTCACGGAACCCGGACGCCTCTGCTGTTCAGCCGGACGTATTGGCTTTGGGATAAAAAAACAAAACCACGGGTTTTCCGCGATAATCTTTAAGAGAGAGGGGTTTGCCTTCCTCATTGGGGAGGGTCAAATCCGGAGCTTTATCTTTTAATTCCATGATGTCTCACACAAATAGCAGATTGAATTTATACCGTAGAAGCTGGTTATGGGCCAGCATCATCGTGCTTGCCCTTTCCGTGCTCGCGTTGAGTGCGCCTGCCTTCCAGCGTTCCAGCCCACACAAGCTGCGGGCCACGGCCCTACTCGAACTTACCACCGATGCCAGCGGCACCGTCACCAGTCGGCTATATCCCATCACCATCCTGGCTGACGGACGCTTTCAGGATGCCACAATCTATGAGTCGAAGCCGCGACCCTTGGCACTTGGTACCGGCGTGGTCTACGAAGCACAGAAGACGGGCACTCCCGTCGGCTACCTGACAATCAATGGCGCCATCAACTCGCTTCAGGGTTGGGTAGGTGAAGGTAAGTGGCAACCGCCAAAGGATACCAAGGCGAGTTCCACGACAAAACCGGCGACGCCTCCTGCCGCTCCAGCCGACGATCGTCCTATTCTGCATCGAGGAAGCGGCGACGCCGCGCCACCATCTCCACAACCGGAGCAATCTCCGTCAACTGCGCCACCCAGCGATGATCGACCGGTGCTGCATCGCAGCGGCACTGATACCAGTCAGCAACCGTCGTCAACGCCACCGGCGAATCAGCCGGATGCCGAGGTCCCGCCCGATCCTAATCGTCCTGTGCTCAGGCATCGAACACCATCCGGCGAAGATGTAGAGTCCACGCCTCCAGCAACCAAAACTA
Organism: Candidatus Angelobacter sp.; assembly: GCA_036522215.1. GTDB lineage: Bacteria > Acidobacteriota > Terriglobia > Terriglobales > Acidobacteriaceae > Angelobacter. Next base: position 1,416 of record DATDGH010000606.1, read on the forward strand.
CCACTACACCGACTGCAACCGCTCCGCTGCCGCAGACTGTAACCACCAAGCCGCTGCCAGCTCCTAATCTTGGTGTCCAGACCTTTGTCGCCGTCTCTGACGCACAACCGAGCGACATTCGCTCCTATGAATTCAATTGGAAGCCCGACGAGAAACAGAAGATTGAAGCCAAGATGCGCAAGCTCGCCCTGGCGCAGCTTCCGGGTGAAAATTCACAGACGAATGCACATTCCCTCGCCAACGTCGTAGTCCGGTCCTTTGATCTCGACATGAGTAATGACGCCGTTGTGGTCATCACGGCAGAAGCGCCAGGCGCTGATCTCTCTACCGGAACAAAGACGGCTCGAGGTTCCGCTGCGCCAAAGACTCCGCCGGACAAATTTGTCTCACGGTACATTACAGTGATTGCACGCGTGGATATTGACGGCAATCCGCAAAAGCTGGCCTCCAGCATAACTGACTCTTCGCGGCTGGATGTGGCTCCGCGCCTGGAGTTGATTGATGCCGTGGACGTAGACGGCGACGGCCTGGCAGAACTGGTCTTCCGCGAATACAACTTCGATCAGAAGAGCTTTCTTATTTATGGAGTCGGCCACGGATCTGTCACGAAAGTGTTCGAGGGCGCAACCGTGCCATTGAAGTAAGGGGTTTACAGAGCTACTCGCTCAGTTTTTTTCGTAACAACTCATTCACCAGCGCCGGACTGGCCTGTCCCCTGGAAGCCTTCATCACCTGTCCGACAAAGAAACCTATCACTGTGGTTTTGCCGGCGCGGTACTGTTCGAGTTGTTTAGGATTGGCGGCCAGGACTTCATCAACAATTTTTTCGATGGCCGAGATGTCAGTGATCTGTTGTGGTTTTTCCCGTTCATAGACCGCTGGGAAATCTTCGCCGTTCTCAAAAGCCTTGTCGTAGAGGTCCTTCAGGATCTTGCTGGAAATGGTATTCACCTCCAGTAAGTCGGCTGACATGGCGACACCCTTCATGGAAATGGGAGATTTCTCAATCTCCAGACCTCTGGCCTTCAATCTTCCCAGGAGTTCGCTCTGCACCAGGTTGGCAACGCGCTTGGCGCTGCGCGCTGCCTTGGCTGCTTCCTCGAACTGCTCAGCCAGGGTCTTGTTCGCCGTCAGCACGCCGGCATCGTATTCAGTGATTCCGTATTGCGCCACCATCCTTCGGCGCCTTGCCTCCGGCAATTCCGGCAACATGCTCCGGATTTCTTCCTGCCGGCGCTCGTCCACCACCAGCGGAAGCAGGTCAGGCTCCGGGAAATAACGATAGTCGTGCGCCTGCTCCTTGGAGCGCATGCTGAAGGTCTTGCCTTCGCTCGGATTGTAGAGCCTGGTTTCCTGTTCGATCCGGCCGCCGCCCTCAATCACCTCGATCTGGCGTTCGATCTCATACTCTAGCGCCTCGCGGATGAAGCGGAAGGAATTCACATTCTTGATTTCAGTCTTGGTGCCGAGCTTCTCCTGTCCCTTGGGCCGCACGCTCACGTTGGCATCGCAGCGCAGCGATCCCTCTTCCATGTTGCAATCACTCACGCCGGTATACAGGATGATCTCTTTCAGCAGCGTCAGATAATGGAATGCCTCGTCGGGTGAGCGCATATCCGGTTCACTCACAATTTCGATCAACGGCGTTCCGCTGCGGTTCAGGTCAATGTAAGTGTTGGTGGCCGAATCCGGAAAACCTTCATGCAGGCTCTTCCCCGCATCTTCCTCCAGGTGCAGGCGCGTGACTCCGATGCGCTTTCTGCCCTCATCCGACGGTATATCGATGGATCCATGCTCAGCCAGAGGCTTGTCATATTGGGAAATCTGGTAGCCCTTGGGCAGGTCAGGATAGAAATAGTTCTTGCGGGCAAAGATTGAGGTCTCGCGAACCTCGCATTTCAGAGCCTGCGCTGCCAACACCGCGAACTCAACCGCCTTCCGGTTCAATACCGGCAAGGCCCCCGGGAGTCCCAGACACACAGGACAAACATTGGTATTGGGTGGAGCGCCGAATTCAGTGGAGCAGCCGCAGAAGATTTTGGTCGCGGTCAGCAGCTGGACATGCACTTCCAAGCCAATCACCGGTTCGTATTTCTCACGCACCGCTGCCGATAGCTGGGTGACTGTGGCCATAGATGAAATTATAGGTGAATTGTGAAATGCCGCGATTTGCGGTCGAATGCGGCCTACTCACGAACAGAACGTCAGTCGTTCACTCTCCCGCGACGACTACTGAGAAGGAGTAGATTTTTGCTTCCGCAGCATTCCCGCGGCAATCGCCAGCACAACCGCTCCTACAATGGCGCCTATCACCATATAGTTGAAGGACTGCTCAGCCGTTGACTTCAGGACTACATCAACGCCCGACAGGTTCGAACCTCTGGTGATGACGGTGGAGAACGGCAGTTGGCCGATTAAGGGAAGCGACGGCCGCAGAAGAAAGCCGACCAGGCCGCCCAGTACTGCTCCCAGGAGCGCGCCACTCCCGCGCTTCATTGTTCGCCTCTCATACAGATAGGCAGTTGTAGCATTCCTGCACCTCGTCCAAACACAATTGGCTGCTGATTCTGGGCGAGATTATATACCCCCTCGTTCAACTCTGAACTGATCTCGCTTACCGTGCCCACAATGCCGCCTGCCTCCAGTGTTCTCGACTGAATGCGTCTTTTTACTTTGGCTGCGAGGTTAAATATTTCTCCATCGGAATATCAAAGTAGAACAGCT
>DATDGH010000607.1:0-5649 GCA_036522215.1 Candidatus Angelobacter sp.
CCACGCCTTTACTGTCGCGATATTCTGCATTTCCGCCGCTCAATTCCACGGCTCTGTCACAAGCAAACATCACGTTTTGTGCGTTTCCCCACAGACTTCCGTACCAGCACAAATCGTTCCATACATCAGCTGACAATGAAAAAGAATCGTCAAACTCGGGCCCGTGCTTCGCGATCTCGATCAGCGGCTCGACCTGTCCTCGATTGAGCATCAGGCGCGCGTATCTAAACAGCTCCGGAAGAGCAAATTTCAGTCTGGCAGGATCGGTTTTCTTGACCTCCTCGAAATCGCTCATTCCTTCTTTTATCTCGCCGGCCCGCACCCTGAGATTGCCCCGGTCGAGCAGGTAGTCGGCGCGAAAGTGCGCTGCTAAATCCGCCGGTGTACTAACGAAAGCGGGATTGCGCTTGAGTTCCTGGAATTTTGCGACGGCTTGGTCAATTTTGCCTATCTGCGCGAACTTAAGGCCTTGGATGAAGACCTCATAATCCGGCGGGCAGTCCCGCATCTGAAGGTACTCCTGGCATTCTTTAGGGTTGAAAGGTCGACGCAACCGTTCCCAGCCCGCCTGCAGGAGATCGGTCGAATCCAAGTGGTGTACCAAAACGAGCTGGTCATAACCACCACTCACCAGCGTTCCACGAGGACCGAATGCGATGGTGTGAATTTCATCTTTATGGCCGATGAGAGTAACTGAACCGGGGTGCTCTGGTTCAAGGTTGATGACCTTCACTGTGGCTTCGGCTCCGGCTATAGCTAACTTCTTTCCGTCAGGGTTGAAGGCCAGGGTGAAAATGGCCTTTTGGGAGTCAGCAGTTTGCAGAATCCGATCTTCCCTTATGTTCCAGACTTTCACCTTGCCAGACTCACTGCCAAGTGCTAGCTCATCGTCATTTGTAGGGTTGAAAGCAAGCGTCAGAATGCGGCCGCAGCCGGAACAGTGAAGGACCTTCGTTGTTACTTTACGGTTGTTATCCCATATCACGACCTGGTCGGTGCTCCCCAGCGCAAGCAGAGTGCCGTGGGAATCAAACGCCCCGGAAAAATATTGGCCATCAGGAACGGGAAGGCTCTCAGACATGTCACCCTGCCATACCGTAACCCCGTTTGATCCGAAAACAACAAGTCTTCCCGGACCAAGAGCAAGGTTATGATCGCAGGGTTTCTCACAACCATAGTCAGAGCGGCTGCGCACGGAACCGGAAACCGAGTCCAGCAGGAGAATGCCCTTCTCTGTGGCGACTCCCAGATATTTGCTATCCGGACTGAAAGCCACGTGATTAATCTGCGATATCGGCAGCTGATATAGTTCTTCAGAGCTATCAACCGTCCGTACCCGTAGGCCGTCCCACGTCGCAGCAGCCATCAGTTGACCATCCGGACTGAGTGCCAGATCCCGCGCCGGAGCATCGAAAATAGAACCAACGTTCCAGACTCTCACCGTTAAATCGTCCGCCGCGGAAAGGATGCGGTTGCCAAAAGGGCTGAAAGCGACCGACTGTACATTCCCCGTATGTCCGGAAAGTGTGAGCGGCTCGTGGAACGACAAGAGCGAGGCGGTGGATGCGACCACCCCTCTTTGGCCCGCCGTGAAGCGGGTTTTGCGGGCGATATCGTCCGCACTGGATGTGGCCGCGGCTCCTCTGATTCTTCCGGCAACGTACCAAACAATTATTTTTCCATTCTCACTGCCGGTAACAATGGACTTCCCGTCAGGGCTCACCGACACGCTGTCAACACGCCCGGCGTGCGGCAATGTGAGAAGAGGCGAGTCGGGCGAGGTGGTCGGGTTGATGTTCCAGACCTTTGCCGTAGCATCGTCGCCCACAGTCACAATGCAGTGTCCTACGGGACAAAAGGCGACATCATTGACTGCGACGGCCTGTCCTTTAGCCTGGACAAAACGCATTAGCCTTTGCCAGCTTTTTGCATCCCATATCTGAATAATTCCCTTATCGTCGCCGCTGGCAAAATAGAGACCATCCTGGCTATATACCAATGAAGTTACATTTGGACGCTCTTCGTCCTCTTCAACCTGTTCTACTTGCGCTATGGTTCGCACGGCACTTGTGCCATGGCGCCAATCCCATATTCTGATCGACGGCCCGAAACCGGCCATCGCCATCTTTCCGCCATCGGGACTGAATGCCACTGAAGAGATGGCAGCATGTTGGGGAAAGACCACCGCTGTCTTTGTTCGAAGGTCGATGATCTGGGCGCCGCTTTGGTATCCGACGGCGATCGACTGAGAGTCAGGACTAAACGAAATCGCGCGGATGCGGCTATTAGGCACCGGGAACTGGTCTTCGCGTTCCCCTGTTAACGAATCCAAAAGGATGAGCGATTCTCCGCTGCCGGCGGCGATTCTCTTACCGTCTGGGGAGAAAACCGCCCGCGGTGGTTCCTGGAACAGCCCGGAGATCAGGAGGTTGAGTCTTGAGTTCTGAATTGCCAGATTCAAAGAATTTTTGACTTCAGGGAATAAGCCGTCATGCGGTGAATAAGAGGTCGAAGCCGCCTGCATCGCCAGCAACAAGGATAGAGAGGGATCCTTGTCCACGGCATAGGTCGCCTTGATCGCGGTTTGCGCCGCGCTGAGATGGCTGTTTTGCTGTGTTATTCGCACATATTGCCGCCATAGGATAAAAATGAAAATTGCCATGCACAGCAAGGCACCAGTCGTGATCCAGATAATCAACCTCTGCTTCAGCTTCCCCCGCTGCAATTCCGCTTTCCTGCTTGCGGCAAGAAAATCCTTTTCCACATCCCGTAGCTGATTGGAACGTTTCGCCGCCCACCCCTCCATTTCATTGAGATTATGGCCGCGCAACAGAAAGCTTTCATCGCGCCCCGATTTGTCCCATTTCATCGCCGGCTCTCTGAGAGGCAGGTTCTTGGGAATGATTTCGGAATTGACCTTGAGCACAGGTCCAATCAGACGGTCATGGGAGAGCTGATAAGTGGTTTCGCCTCCAAAATTGACTGGGCGGACCAGGTATTCGTCCACCAGACAATCTATGGCTAGCTGGCTAAGCCCTCCCGCCACCTGGGTGCGCCGGCGCGTCGCATCAATTAATTTTTCGTCAAACCAAAGAGCGATTGTGGCCTGGTCGATCTTGGTTTTTAACGAAACCGAGACCTTTGCCGCGACCTTCTCCAAGGCGTTCCGATAAAGGTTTTGCAGCGCTTCATCCACATTGCCGTACTTGCGCAGATGTTCGTTCGTGATGCTCTTTGCTCGATTGCGGAAAACCTGGTCCCACAATTGCACGCATACTGCCTGCAACTGCACCGGATCGATAAACTCCTCACCACGTTGCAGGTCCTTAGCCAGCCGTTCCGCCACTTTCGGCTCGAAAGAAATGCGGCTCTTCGTCGCCGGCTCCTGAATCGCCTGTATCGCCTGCTCAAGGGTGAGCGGGTTCATGTGAAATCTGCCTTTCAGTCCGTTGGGCAGCAGATGCAGGTAACGTTCAAGCTGTGCAAGGGAATCTTCCCGGGAGACAAAAATCAGGGACAGCGTGGGATCCGAGGAGAGAGCGTCCTTGAGCTGGAGAAAGAAATCTCTTCTTTGTTCCCAAAAGCGGTCATAAGCGGTAACGATCTCTTCAAACTGGTCGATGATAAGAATTTTTCCCAGAGGCTTGTGAAATTCGGAAAAATAGCTACTCTCGACAGATGGCACATAGAATTGTTCATCGGTCAGGGCTTTCTCGTTGATGTAATCCACCAAGGACATCTTATACAGAGCGTTTACATCCGGCTGAGGTTCCCAGTTCAGGAGCAGGCTCAGAACAAATACGTTGTTTGCCTTGTTGGGAGAGACTCTTGCCGTAAATTGGCGGCCTATATGCCCCACGCGCATCACTCTAAAGCCCTGCCGCTGGAATTCGGGGATGACTTTCTTGTTGATCAGGGAACTCTTTCCCGCGCCCGATTGCGCATAAAAAAGCACGGAACCATCGGTGATGGTTTGCGCCACCAGCTGCTGTCCCTCCCAGTTGCGGCCCGCAAGTAGCCTCCCATCGTCATACTGGTAAGGGGTGGGCCCGGCGTATGGGTTTTGGATTACGTGCGTGGTTGATTTTGCTGGTTCCACCTTTGCCATAATTCACCAACGAAAGCCCGCAGGCTGCTCCAATGAACGACCAGGCTCAACTGTTGAGCGTCACTTTGTATGAGTTTCTGCAACTCGTTTAACTCGTCCTCTTTTTGCCGGTACTCTGCCGCGGGGTCGAGTTGAATGACAATGACCCTCTGCAGCAGCTTTATATCGCGCAGTGAAGCTATCACGCTCTTCAGGAACACTCGAAAATCCAGGTCGCGCACGTCATAGCCGAGGAAGAGGAGCATCGACGTAACCAACTTAGCCTTCAACTGCTGGGGGAGTCTCCACGGCCCTTCTGCGAGTCGCTGGGTGAAATCCAGGTAGTCGTCCTCGGTCAGGGCCATGGACAAGGTATCATTCTGGTATCCGTATGCGTGGAAGATTAGGGCCTCGTCCTCAGAGCCGACCAACGTCTGATACTCCTTCGTATCCGGCTGGTGGGTGTTCCAATGACAGGCTTCTACTTTGATGTTTTGGCGCCGCTCCCGCAAGAACGCATCGCGTAGAAAGCTATCGTAATTCGTCGTGATAATCCTGTGTATAGGCAGTAATTTCGCCAGCAGCACGTGGGGCAGCTCGGGATCTTTGTCGAAATATCGCCATGACGTTTTGCTGATGACTTCTTCCAGCCCCATGCGATCAAATGTCTGCCGATCTCTAAGGTGTTCTCTTTCGAGTAGATCTTGTTTATAGAGATCCAGAAGTTCGGTATGAGGATAGTTCGTACCGTTCCTGAGCTCGACGAATTTGGCGATGCGCGGAAGATCGTTCCTGTCGATATAAGGATAGTTGAATTTTTTGTACTCGTAACGGTCAGACCAATACTTGGCGATCGCCGGGCCTGAACGGAACAAACCGTTGTTTATTTCAGGGCCGATCACTGGAATCAGTTTGGAAGCCCTGAGGTTCTGCAGCAGCCCGTTCCAGAACCCAGCGTTCTGAGAAGTGGAAGAAACAGCGCCTGACTTGGTTTGCGGCATCGGGATTCTTGAGTCGATAACAGCGGCGGGTTCGGTTTTCGGCGACAGGATTCTTCCGTCCGTCAATCGCATATAGAGGGTGGGCACCGCCCACTCGCTGCTGCGCACGTCATCGATATGCATCATTTTTCGTGCTTCATTGATTGACTCATCCACGATCCCGCTGCTGGCCAGGTTCGAGTAAAACGAATGAACGAAGTACTCCGCCGCCGCAATGCCGATGCTTCTCTTCATGGCGATGATTGCGGGGGCGCCTTGCTTGATCAGAGATAGCGCCACGCCGCTGAATGGGTCCATCAGCCGGCTTTGCTGCGCGCTGTGGCAGGCAATCAGAGTCATAAGGGAGGGCGGAGTGTCACTTTCCAGGATTTCGTGCAGGGAACCTTCATCGACAAAACTGGCTTTGCCTTCCCCGTCCTCCAGCACAAGTTGCGAACTTCTGTTGCTTGTCCCCAAAATTCCGTGCGCCTGGAGATGCAGGACATCATACTTTTCAGACTTGAATTGCTCCCGAATGGCTGTGCGAGTGGCATATCCTTCGAGAAAATGGACATCGAATGC
>DATDGH010000608.1:0-18369 GCA_036522215.1 Candidatus Angelobacter sp.
CCGCTTATGAATTTTTCCGTCTTTCATGATGACGGCAATACGCTTGCCGCCATCGCCGAGGACAGAGATGTCTTCCAGCGGATTGCCGTCCAGAAGCAGTAAATCTGCAAGCGCGCCTTCACGAACACAACCCAGACGGCCCGATTGTCCCATAAGTTCGGCATTGATCAGGCAAGCTGAGCGCAGCACGTCAATAGCGGGCAGTACCGAAGCACGCAGAGTAAATTCCGTGCTCTGACGGAGGTGCAAGGCGCCCAACAGGTCTGTGCCGAATCCCATTTTTACTCCCGCTTTTTTCATGATCTCCAGGCTGGAAAGCGCCGCATCGGCCACGCGCCGCAGTTTCTCCAGACTGACTGGCGGAAATCCAAGATTCTTTCCTTCATCTTTCAGCGCCATGATGGTGGCCATGGTTGGTACTACGAACGATCCGCGTTGGGCGACGAAGTCTGCGGTGGGGCGATCAATCAGCGTTGCGTGCTCAATGGACCTGACACCCAGCGCCGCTGCGCGGCGGACGGCCTCCTTGGGATGGCAGTGCGCCGCTACGTAAGAACCGGCGCGCTCCGTCTCTTCGACCGCAGCCTGGATTTCGCCATCAGAGTACTGGCAGCGATCCAGTGGATCGGTGGGGGAAGCTACGCCTCCTGATCCCATGATCTTGATGTGTGAGGCGCCGCGCCTGAGCTCTTCCCGCACGGCACGGCGCACCCCATCGGCGCCGTCGGCAACCACGGCCAGATGATCTGCATGAAACGAGCAGCCACAAAAAAGAGGTGAATCGAGCGCATGATCTCCGGGGCGGAAATCGCCGTGGCCACCGGTTTGGGATAGCGCGCGGCCACCATAGAACAACCGGGGCACGCGATCCAGCAGGCCATCTTTAATGGCCATCGCCAGGCCGACATCAGCTCCTCCTACATCGCGGACGGTGGTGAAGCCGCGGTCCAGACTGGTTTGCAGGAATTGTGTGGCGAAGTGCGCCAGGTAAGACATGGGGCTCTGTACCATACGAGTGATGTTCAATCCCGCGGCATAGACATGCACATGGGCGTCAATCAGCCCCGGCATCAGCACGCGCTTGCTGCAGTCAATGATCTCTGTAGATTGGTCCGTTTCTACACGCCGCTCGGAGATCTCGGCGATAACGCCGTTTGCCACCACTACATCCAACCCGTCGCGCAAAATGTCACTTTCGCCGTCAAACACTCGCGCTGATCGAAACACTGTGCTGTTGGTCATGGGCCCTCTGTCTTGTGGGACGAACGCAGGCGGATTCTACATCAAAGGGCCGCGGAACATTCTTTGCCCCACTCTCGTATCAGCAGGTACCTCTCACGAAAGGTGGAGTCCATGCGCCGAAGCGCCGTTTTGCCAAAGGTATTGTTCTGCTTGTCGTTCGCGGTTTTTCTTGTCCAGGCAGAAGCTCAGGCAGTTCCAGCCCTGGAAAACATTAAGTCTCAGCCGGAACTTGAAAAGGCCATAACATCGCTCGACGCAGCCTTATTCGATTCCTACAACCATTGTGACCTCAAGAAGTTCGCTTCGTTCTTTACAGACGATGTGGAGTTTTACCACGATCAAGGTGGAGTGACGCTGGGCCAGGCAGCGTTGACTGACAGTGTGAAGAAAAATATCTGTGGCAAAGTCACACGAGAATTGGTTCCGGGTACTCTCCAGGTTTATTACATGAAGGGCTATGGAGCGGTGGAAGTAGGTGTTCACCGCTTTCATCACCCGGGGCATGAAGACACGGAGTCTGTAGGCGAAGGGAAATTCATTCATCTGTGGCAATACAAAGACGGCGCCTGGAAAATTACCCGGGTCATTAGCTACGACCACCATGCTGTGGCGAATTGAAGGAATGTCTTAATTAACGCGCGGCCCGCAGCCACCGCGCCGGGCTCCGACCAGCTTCTTCGCGCATGAGCTGCCTTGGCGAATTCTGAGATACGTCTAAGTAAGTAGCTGACCCAAGAGCAGAGTTGCTGGATACATCTTCCTGAATCTTCTAGATCTCATATAGAAGAGAGCAAAATTTTTTGCCAATCCCGGAGCATCTCTCAAGGCAACCCGCTGTTCACAACCACCATTCGTAATATCAGCAAGTCCTTGGACTGAAATCGAGGGCCCGTTACGAGCCGGAGCAAACGACGTATCAGTGTGCACGACTGTTGCTTCTGAAGAGAAGCTAAATGCAATCGTCAATTGAAACGCTGAGTGTTCTCTGCTTCGGCGTTCTTTGATCCAAAGAAGTGTTCGCGGAGCCTTAGGTGGGTGCTACTGTGATGAGAAGATCTCTTTATAGCGCAATTCTCTCTGTTTGTCTCATTCTTGCCGGGTGCGCAGGGCTGGCTCCCGGGGTTGCAGGCAACACTGGTGGTGGAGGAACAACAACACCGCCGACAACCCCACCGCCACCTCCACCGCCGCCACCGCCGACGATAACGTCGGTCAATCACATCGTCATCTTGATGCAGGAGAACCGGAGCTTCGATGAGTACTTTGGCTCGGCATTAAATGCTTATCGGGCAAAGCTGGGGTTCTCGCAGGAGATAAACGGTACGCCCGCGAATGTCTCTCTGAAGACGTGGGACCACAGTCCCAACGTGTCTCCTTTTCACATGGTGAATGTATGTTCGGAGGATCTAAGCGGATCATGGCAGGAAGCGCACGCGGATGAAGATCTGGAAAATCAGGACCATCCTGCCAGCCCACCGCCCATGGACGGTTTCGCATCCATGGCCGGTGGATTTGCGGCCCATACCTCTGGCTATACAGATACCGCGGGAAAACGGGCGATGGGTTTCTACACAGATCAGGATCTCCCGTTCTATTACTGGGCAGCCACCCAGTTTGGCACTTCTGATCGGTTCTTCAGTCCCGTTCTCGCCCGCACGCAGCCCAACCGCATGTATCTGCTGGCGGCAACATCGCAGGGGCGCGCTTTTCCGCCAAAATCAGGAGAGCCCGCGATCACAGCCAAGACTATTTTTGAATTGCTGCAAGACAACAACATCACCTGGCGAGTCTACGTTACAAATGGCTGGGCCCCTGGAAAAACCGGCGGTACCTACATGAACTACTTCGGCAACTTCACCCCCAAGCATGTAGACCATTTTGCCGATGCCAAAACATTCGCTGCCGACGCTCAAAGCGGCAATCTGCCCCAGGTATCTCTGATCGAGTCGGGTTATGAATCTGGTCAGGATGAGCATCCACTCAACAGCGTGGAGGTCGGCGCTGCTTACGCGGAGAGCTTCGTCAATGCTCTGCGGAACAGCCCATCCTGGAAAGATAGCATCTTCTTTCTCACCTTTGATGAAGGTGGTGGGTTCTACGACCATGTACCTCCGGCGTCGGCGGTGAGTCCCGATGGAATTAAGCCGTTCGACATTCCACCCGGGGACCCGCAGGGAGATTTCGTCCAGACAGGATTTCGCGTGCCCTTAGTGATTATTTCGCCGTTCGCCAAGGCGCATTTTGTCTCGCACACTACAATGGACTATACCGCCATGCTCAAGTTCATTGAGACGCGTTTCAACTTGCCGAGCTTGAACAATCGCGATGCAGCCCAGCCGGACATGACGGAGTTCTTCGATTGGACAGCGCCTAATATGAGTCCGGGAACGCCGCCTGCCCAACCAGCTAAACAGTGCGGTAACATTCATCAACTGCCTTAGAGAAATGTCTGGAATCTGTGGGTGGATCGGTGCACGATAACGATCAACTCTGCTGCAAACCAGTTACTGGAATCGGACCGGCTACCTTGCAGTGGTATGCCTTGAGTAACTCCTGCCAGTCGTTAACCCTGTGCTAACCTGCTGGAGTTGGATTTGCGTCCCTTTGATAAAGCGCCGCCCGAAGTGCAGGAGATCCTGAAAAAGCCCATTTGTGAGCTCGGGCTGAAGCTGGAAGGATCGCCTTTGGAGCGCTTCGTAAAGCAGCTCTATCGCGAACTGGACCGCAAAGGTCTGAAGAAGTTCCGTCCCGGCTGCTATCTCACAGACGAGTGGGGATGTCCGTCGGGCGAGCCGGTGATCGGCGTCCCTTTCTATCTGGCGGATCGCAGGCTGGCACGGCTGGAACGGCAGTTGAACGATCTGGAAGATGCCCGCCAGATCATGATGTACCTGCGTCACGAAGCCGGTCATGCCATCAACTATGCTTACGGGCTTTATAAGACGCCGGAATGGAGGCAGTTGTTTGGTCCCTACCGGCGCCGCTATCGTGACGATTACCGGCCTATCGCTTTTTCCCGCAACTTCGTGCGCCACATCGAAGGATGGTACGCCCAGAAGCATCCCGACGAGGATTTTGCCGAGACCTTTGCGGTATGGCTTACCCCTCGATCCCGTTGGCGCGAACGATACGCAGGATGGCCGGCCCTGACCAAGCTCCAGTACATGGACCGCGTGGCCAAAGAACTCAGCAACGGCGACCCCATCCGGCCTCGGGGGCGCAAAGACATCACGGTGGACGAGATGGAGACCACGGTGGAGGATTTTTACCAGGGAGTGTTGAACAACCAACCCTCTCCCGGTGACCTTTCCCTGGATAGCGATCTTCAGGACATTTTTAAAAGCAGCCGGCGGCGACAAGGAGTGCGTGCGGCCGTGGATCTGCTGCGTGAAAATCGCAAGCCTTTGGTGGATAAGCTGGCATACTGGACCGGGGTGCAACGCCCGCTGGCGCGGAAGCTGCTCGAGTCCATTGAAGTGCGGGTACAGGAGCTCGGTCTTCAGTCCGTAATAAAACATGAAAAGCAACACCTCACGGAAATCACGGTCTATACCACCGCGCTGGCCATGAACTACATCATCCGCGGGAAATTTGTGCAAAGATGACGAGCATGGAAAAGAAACTCAAAGTCGCCATCCTTTACGAGAACTGGGGAGATGAAGAAGAAGCTGCTCCCCAGCCGGTAAAGAAGAAGCGCGGAAAAGAACGGAAGCGCAAGAAGAGGGAGAAGCACGACCGGGAAGAGATTTTTGAGGCGCTGGAGAGTCTGGGGCATGAACCCAGCTATCAAGTGCTGGATGGTGAAGAGAAAACCCTTACGGCGCTCGCCCGGTGCGACGTTGATCTGTTCTTCAATCTGGTGGAGTCCTATGCTGGAGACGACACCAAGGAGATGCATGTGGCCGCGTACCTGGATCTCCTGGGGCGGATCTATACCGGAGCCAGTCCCCATGCCATGTACCTGGCGCAGGACAAGGGATTAGCCAAAAAGTTGTTTGGTTTTCATGGCATTCGCACACCTTTCTTTGCCACCTGCTACCGCGGAAATCTCGACCACTGCCACGACATCTCCTTTCCCCTGATCGTGAAGCCGTTATCTGAAGATGGGTCCATCGGAATTGACCAGAACTCGGTAGTCAAGACCGTGAAGGAACTGATGGAGCGAATCCAGTACGTCCAGGAAGAATTTGATTCTCCGGCGCTGCTGGAGGAATACATCGAAGGCCGGGAAATCTATGCAGGCCTACTGGGCAACCAGAATCCGGAGGTGTTGCCGTTGATCGAGCTTGACCTCTCCCGCCTGCCTGCCGGAATGCCCAGAGTTGCCGGCACTGAGGTGAAATGGGAAAGGGACAGCGAGGCCTACAGAGTCACAAAGTCGGCCCCGGCGGAAGACTTTGATGAGAAGACAACCGCGTTGCTTGGCAATACCGCGCTGGCAGCTTATCGGGCACTGCGGCTGCGCGATTACGGCCGCATTGATATGAGACTCACGGAGAAGGGAGAAGTTTACGTGATCGAAGCCAATCCGAATCCCTGGCTCTCCAGTACTTCTGAGTTTTATATGTCAGTAAAAAAATCGGGCCGCTCTTATGCGGAGATGATTGGTGAAATTGTGGAGCTGGCGCTCTCTGATCGAAGACGGCGAGATAATGTTCGACTGTTGTAACTGGCCTTTTGCATTTAGCTCCTGGCCGATGGCTCAAAATCAAACCCACCCAAGGTCAAACGTCCAATAAATCTCCTTCGTGTCCTTTTGTGGCTAAAAACCCCTTGAAACCAGTTGGACTCCTGGAGCATCTACCGAAGATACATGTTGTGCTTTCGGAGGTAATCCCTATGCGCATTCATGAAGGCAATTTCGCTTATGACCTGGAACGGCCCAGAGACCCACAGACCCAACTGGCCCTGAATTGGAAATTCACTGTTTTTCAATTGCGGCCGGCGGAACAAGTTGTAACCAGAGGAGAAGCAAGCTCACGGGCCGAGGCGGAAAAGAAGGCAAAAAATACCATCAGCCGGTTGGCCGGCCAACAGAAGAAAGCCGCATAACCAGCGGCTTGCGATTCGGGCAAACCTGAGTGGACCGAAGCAGGCGGCGGAGTGTGCTCCGCCGCCTCAAGCGCTTATGCGCGCGGTGGCGGACAGGCGCACTCGGTTGGACAACTGAAGGTTTGAGTGCAGGTGCGGGTAATGTGATCGTCCTTTCGGCTCTGCATTTCACGGGTCAAACTTCTAAGGGTCTCCTGGCTTAATATCAGCTTTTTCACTTTGGTTTCCATTTTGAGCCTCCTGGTGGCTGGGAAGCCACCGCAGTATTCTACTTCCGAAAGCAGGGTGGCGTCCTGAGCTGAACAAGCAATTTGAAGAACCTGGCTTTTCGCCGTTCTCGCTGCTTCAAATCGCGGTATGATGCTGCCCATGGCAGCCGCGCCAGCACCCTCAATCATCAAACCAGCGGAAACCGTAGAACAGGTCATCCGTGCCCTGGACGACATCATTGATTGGGCCCACACACAGAAAAGCCGAGTCGGTTACTTTGCCGCTCTCTACCGCCGTGTGACTCGAGCCGTGAAGCAGGGAATCGACGAGGGCAAATTTCAAAATGGGCCATTGATGGAGAAGCTCGATGTTATTTTTGCCAACCGCTACCTGACAGCGTTTGAGCAGTTCCGCTCCGGGCAGCCTCCAACTTTAAGTTGGCAACTGGCATTCCGGTCAGCCAAGGCGTGGTATCCGCTGATCGTGCAGCAGCTTTTGATTGGGATTAATGCTCATATCAATCTGGACCTTGGTATCGCCGCAGCGACAGCATCACCGGGAGAGAAGTTGCCGGGGCTGAAAGCCGATTTCGATCAGATCAACGCTGTTCTGGCTGGAGAAGTCGGCACCGTAGAAAAAGAGATGGCGGAAGTATCGCCACTGATCGGCCTGCTGGAAAAATTTGCATTGCGCACGGAAACCGCAATCATCAATTTCAGTATGCAGGTTGCGCGCGATTCCGCCTGGTCAGAAGCGGTTAAGCTGTCCACTACTCCTCCGGAAAAACTGCAGGAAGCCATCCACGACCTGGATGTAAAGACCGAGTTATTTGGTCACCTGGTGATCTCACCGCCATTGCTGATCAAGCTGCAACTCCTGCCTATACGGCTCTTCGAAAGCGGCAACGTACGGCATGTAATTGATGTTCTGGCAACGCCGGCCGCTGCCCGCGCCACAGCCGCGACCGCCTGAGCGAAGCGACATTCATTTGACGGCCACCGCCAAGGTGTCGTGATGAGTGCTGATGAAGCGGCGTAGATAAAGACCGATCTGGCTGGGAGATTCAAAGCCTGCTGCCTTGGCGGCGGTTTCCTGGTCTTTGGCGGAGACGTCGGCGCTTTCGGCATAGTGCTTGAGATCGCGAAAGACGCCGATGGTGAACAGGTCCCACGCGGCGCCCTGGTCGCGAACGAAGATAAAATTCTGCGGCTCCTTGAGCGCCTGCGCGTAGGCATTCTCCATCTGGCGTTCCTGATAGAGATCGGCGAATTTTCCAGGCAAGGCGACGAACATCTCCACGTGAAAATACGCGCCGTTGGCAAAGGCCTGGCGCAGATCAGCCAGGGCCGGGCCGTAAGCGAACAAATCTTCCTGCCATGCGATGTCTGCCTTGAACTTCTCCGTGTTGCCGGCAAGCGAATCATCGGCTTTCTTGCGTTTGGCTACACGCTCAGGCGCGTAGTACTCCGCATAGCTGCTGATGGGGAAAAGGATGAGCAGGTCCCAATGGTCGCCCTGGCTGTGGCGCATCCACAGAGGGGCTTCATTGCCGGCAGTTTGATAGGCGGCGGCCCTCCCTTTATAGAGGTCAATCAGCTCCAGCAGTTTTCCCGGAGCGGCTTGGACCAGGGTGACTCTATAAAGATATTGGTTGGCAGCAGCCACAGCGGGCAGCGCACTGAGTAAAAGGATGGCCGCAAGAGATTTCTTCATGGGATTTTGTCACTTTCAGCGGATTTAGAACCTCGCAAGGTAATAGACTATTACGCTACCGTATGATTCAACCAGGACAGATTGCTCCTTCATTTGCCGCCGTGCCCAAAGGACGGCTCACGCTGGTGGTGTTTTTTGAAACAGATTGCCCTACCTGCCAGCTTACACTTCCATATTTAAATAAGTTGAGCGGCGATTCGGTGCAGATTGTCGGAATCTCCCAGGACCCTGAGGCTCCCACCCGCGAGTTTACGCGGCAGATGCAGATTACCTATCCGGTTCAGGTTGATCGAAGCCTGGAGATTTCACGCGCGTACGATCCCCAGTCTGTTCCCACCATATTTCATCTCGATGAGGCCGGGACGGTGGTGCGCACCATAGCAGGTTTTGATAAAGCGTCACTCAATGAATTGGCGGCTGCGGTGGGGCATGGGGCCATTGCTCCGGAGCACGATGGCGCTCCGCCGTGGAAGCCGGGATGCAGCTCTCGACACCTCGAGCCGGAAGGTGACGCCGCAGAGCAATTTACGGGAATCAAGTTCATCCGCAAAAACGCAGGGCCCGCCCAGCGCAGCACTCTGGCCGAGAATGAAGATCCATTCCTGTATTGCGCAAAATATTTTGGCGATGCGCTGCCGGTAGTGCCGCCGACCGTGGAGCGCGTGCAGGCGATGCTTGCGGCCTGCAAGCTGCCACCGCAGCAGGTAATTGCGCGCGTTCCGCCCGTCTATGGCGAAGCTACGGTCGAAAAGATTGCCGCCAACGCGGTCATGGCAGGGTGCAAGCCTGAGATGATGCGGGTTTTGATTCCGCTGGTGGTCGCTGTATGCGATGAGCGTTTCAACATCCACGGAGTGCAGGCCACCACTCATTTCGCCGCGCCGCTGATTATAGTCAATGGCCCGGTGCGGAATGAGCTTGGCTTCTGGTCGCGGCAGAACGTTTTCAGCAATGTTGCTCAGGCCAACAGTACTTTAGGCCGGGCCTTGCAGCTTATCCTTTTGAATATCGGTGGCGGCCGCCCGGATGGCATCGATATGTCAACGCTGGGCAATCCGGGGAAATTTTCGTATTGCATTGCCGAGAACGAGGAAGAAAGTCCGTGGGCGCCATTGCACGTGGAACGCGGATTCCACAAGGACCAGAGCGCGGTGACGCTCTTTGCCGGCGATCCTCCGCGTGGCGTCAGCGAGCACAATGCCCAGCATGGCAAAACTGTTCTGAAGACCATCACGCGCCAACTGGCCACAGTGTGGTCTTACCGCATGTGCATGCTGTTTGAGGCGGTAGTAGTTTTGTGTCCGGAGCATGTGAAGACCTTGCATCGTGACGGTTTCAGCAAGCAGCAGGTGAAGGAATTCTTGTTTGAGAATACGGGGATTCCCCTCAAACATTTTGATGATGATGGCGAAGGCACGCAATTCGTGGGGCAATATCGCGAGATCACCATTGATGGTGAACGCTGCTATCAGAAGTTCCGCTCTCCAGAGGCGTTGACCATCGTGGTGGCCGGCGGCACAGCAGGCAAATTTTCAGCCGTGATTGGAAGCTGGTCTACGGGCGAGCGGGGAAGCCAGATGGTCAGCTATCCCATCCCGGATGCGTCGTGATTCACTGTGGCGCTGTCATCGTGAACAACTTGAGAATTTGTAATTGAGTAATCGGGTAATTTGGTAATTGAAAACCTGCGTCGTTTGCAGCTAACGTTATATAAACAAAAAAAAGATGTGCGTTCGTTTATCCAGGCTCTGCCAATATCGGATCATTGTCTTACTGTTGCTGGCTGCATGCTTAACTTTCGCTCAGGAGCAGCAGAGAAGCCAGTTCGCCACCTTTGATGCGTCGGCCTTGCCGGTTTCGGCCCGGATTCAGATTGGTGGCGATCCTGACTGGCTGGCCATCGGCTTTGGATCAGTCTGGGTTTCTGTGCCGAAAACGAACGAAGTTGTCAGGATCGATCCCCGGCGCAACGTGGTGAAAGCCCGAATCACAGTGGACCAGGAGCCATGTTATGGGATTGGCATTGGGCGTAGCTGGGTGTGGGTGCTGAACTGCAAGAGCCAGACCTTGACCCGGATTGATCCAGAAAAAGAAAAAGTTGACTTGACGGTCCCGGTATCGATTGCCCCGGAGGGAGAAGGCAGCATTGCTGTGGATGACTCCGGGGTGTGGTTCGTGGGCAATGAAGATGGGCACTCCAGTACGCTGGTTCACGTAGAGCAACTCCATGGGAACATGTTGCGGAAAATACCGATAGGTGCGGAGTCGGCGGTCGTAACCCTGGGTTTTGGTTCCGTGTGGGTGACAAGTTCGGGCGAGAACAGAGTGTATCGCGTGGACCCTGAGACGGGAAACATAGTGGCCAAAATCCCAGTCGCCGCCAAGCCTCGATTTACCACCATCGGCGCCGGATCAGTCTGGGTATTGAGCCAGTCCGATGGAAGCGTTTCGCGCATCAATCCGGCCACGAATACAGTGCAGTCGGTTACCAATGCGGGAGTGCCGGGAGAGGGAGGCGATATTGCCGGCGGTGGAAGTTATATCTGGGTGTCTGCCGCAGGAGTGCCGCTGATCAGAATCTTTCCCCAGTCGGCCAAAGTCGCTGATGAATACAATAACTATAGAGGCGCAGATGCAATTCGTTTTGGATTCAATTCCGTCTGGATATCGGATCACGGCAAAGGCAATGTGTGGAGAATTGATCCAGAAAAGCTGCCGGTCTATTAAGAAGGAGTAATTATGCCTGTTACGCTCGTAAACCCGATGAATGAAACTGTGATGAAGGCTGCAGCGCCTCCGGCGCGGCTGGAGAGCCTTGCGGGAAAAAAGATTGGCCTGCTCGACATCAGCAAACCCGGTGGCAGTTTCTTTCTGGATCGCCTGGAAAAGATTTTTCGCGAGCGTTATCAGGCGGGTGAAATTGTACGTGCCAAAAAGCCGACCTTTTCCAAGAACGCTCCTGACGGCGTGATCGAGCAGCTACGCGGAGCCGATGCCGTGGTCGAAGGACTGGCTGATTGAGGATCGTGCACAACGTGCAGTTTGCACGATACGGTCAGGCTGGAGAACATGGGCATTCCCGCGGTGGCAGTGGCCACCACCGAATTCATCACGCCTGCCAGAGCCCAGGCGAGCGCGCTGGGCCGTCCGGGGTTCGATGCGGTGTACGTGCAGCATCCTATCCAGGACCAGACACCAGAACAGATAGCCGCCCGGGCAGATGCTGTCGCCGAAGAACTTCTCAGGCGACTGACCCTGAATTGAACCCTAAGCTAAAAACCTCAGACTAAAAACCCCCGGCGTTCGACAAGCATGCCTTTTTGACACGCTACGACCAGATCATCTCAACCGATCATTTTCAACTTGACACCGGAATCCGATTTCGCTTAACTTCTACTCACCTTAGCTCTAACTGATTAAGCATCACCAGGTACCCAGTTTGTCCCAGGATAGCCGTACATGTGTCATGGGAACGGATGTGCATCCCACTTTTGCTGCTTCACTTTTTCTACTGTATCAGGCCTGTTTTGCCGCGTGCCTTGCGCGGTCACGGCTCTCTGTCCATACCAAGCCCGATTTCGGACTCCAGGCCTACAACAATTGTTTTGAGGCCAGTTGATCGAAATTGGAGTTCGGAACTCAATTCGGCTGTTGCGGTTTATAAGATCCGCTCGGAGGTTACCGTCATGAAGATGTTTGCTGCCGGTATGATTGTTTTAGCGTCTTTCAGTTTTGCCGTGTGCGCCGCTGCCCAGGGTACGAGTGGGTACCAGTGTCCGCTTCCAAGTTATGCGAGTTTGTGCTCGTATTTTGAGTTCCCACCACCTAATGCAATGGGGCTGCCGGATGACCCGCCCGTTGGGACTCTGTGCTGCAATCAGGGCGGAATACCGGACTTTCTGGAATGCAGGGCCCCGCGCCTGGGGTGCCTGGTACCCAATACGGCTAGTGAGATTTGCCTCACCTGTCTGACTGGAAAAGCTGGGCACCCAATTGATCTTGCGAGCGGGAACACATACATCATCCAGCAAGACGTAAGCATTCCTGGTCTTGGTGGAGGCCTTCAGCTCACGCGGACCTGGAACAGCATGTTCCCGGCGATGCAGAACACACATCCGACGATGTTTGGAACTAATTGGCGCTCAAATTATGAGGAGCGGCTGATCTTCAACAGCCCTGACATGTTCCTAAAGTATGCGCGTGGAGATGGCAGCGTGTGGTCGTTTGGAGCGGTTAGCCTGGCGCCTAATACTTACAAGGCTGCTGCTCCAGCCAATGACACCACCACCATCGTAAACGGTTCCCCAAACCTCACCCTGACCTCCAAAAGTGGCGAGAAAAGGTTGTTTTCCCACGCGACGGGAGCGTTGGTGGCGATCATTGATCGCAACGGCAACACCACGCAACTCTCTTACGACGCGCAAAATCGGCTGACAACGGTCACCGACCCGGCTTCACGCCACCTCAATTTCAATTACACGGGCAACAGCACGCTGGTGAGCTCGGTGACCTCGGATGCCGCGATTACCTATTCCTACACCTACGACAACCAGGGAAGGCTCACGAAGGTTACGAAGCCGGACAACACAACGGTCACGTTTGTCTATGACAGCAACAACATGATCACAACGGTTAAGGATTCCGATGGGAAGGTTCTGGAGTCGCATACCTACGATGCGTTGGGCCGAGGTTTAACCTCCTCACGCGCCAATGGCGTCGACAATGTCACGGTTACCTATCCCCACTAAGCATAGGCCGCAGGCCACAGGTCACAGGTAGGCAAAGACGACGACGAGAGGGTCAAGAAATGCACCGCACTCAGCGAGGAATCTGCATGACAGCAATAGCGATGAAATATTTTGTGAAAAGGGCGGTTGTCAGTTTCTTTCTGTTTAGCTCACTTTTCTGTTGCATTGGCCAGGCGCAGCTTCCCTCGGGATGGTCGCAGGGAGACATCGGGTCGGTGGGTGTTACCGGGAGCGGAAGTTATGCCAATGGCACCTTCACCGTGCAGGGAGCGGGCGCGCAAATCTATGGCAGCTCCGATGCGTTTCATTTTGTCTATCAGTCTTTATCCGGCGACTGGGTGATCGTAGCGCGCATCGTCAGCGTCACCGGGTCTGCGAACTACGGGGCGGCGGGAGTGATGATCCGGGAGACGCTGGATGCGGCCGCCAGGAATGCCAAAACAGCTGACTGGCCCGCATACGGGTTCTACTTCGATCTGAGGACGACGCCTGGCGGCGGCACATCGGAACCGGGTTCAGTAAGCGTCGCGGCACCTTATTGGGTGAAAGTATCCCGCTCCGGAAGCAACGTTAGCAGCTATGTGTCCGCCAATGGCGCGAGCTGGACGCAGTTGGGCAGCACGCAAACGATGAGCATGGCGCAGAATGTTTACGTGGGGCTGGCAGTAACCAGCGGCAGCACCTCGTCGGCGGCCACGGCTGCGTTTGACAACGTCTCGATCAGTCCGGCGCCACCGCCAGCGCCATCTATTACGAGTTTGTCGCCTACTTCCGGCGCACTTGGCGCTTCGCTTACTATCACGGGCACGAACTTTGGTTCCACGCAGGGATCGAGCACTGTCACTATCGGTGGAGCGGCGGCAGCGGTGAACTCCTGGAGTGCCACGAGCATTACTGCCGCTGTGCCTGCCGGCCTTGCCGCAGGCAACAACAATGTGGTGGTTACTGTGAGCAACGTGGCCAGCAATGGTGTGGCGTTCACGGTGAATGCTCCCTCCATCAGCAG
The DNA here is from genome assembly GCA_036522215.1 of Candidatus Angelobacter sp. Classification (GTDB taxonomy): domain Bacteria; phylum Acidobacteriota; class Terriglobia; order Terriglobales; family Acidobacteriaceae; genus Angelobacter. Next base: position 13,972 of record DATDGH010000608.1, read on the forward strand.
TTTGAGTCCCACGGGTGGCGCGCCGGGAACGCTGGTGACGATCTCCGGCAACAACTTCGGCCCCTATGCGGGAAGTGTGACCTTCAACGGAGCGGCCACGACCGTTTATTCGTGGAGCAATACCAGCATTCAGGCCTATGTGCCCGGAGAACTAAGCACGGGAAACATCGTGGTGAACGATGGCGGACTGCAGAGCAACGGCGTGCTGTTTACGGCCGCACCCATTATCACTTCGCTTTCACCACCAAGCGGGGAAGCCGGAACGTCGGTCACCATTGCCGGGACGAATTTCACGTCAACAACGGGCTCGGTGACTTTCACGGGATATCAGAACACAACAGTTACGGCCTCGATCTCCAGTTGGTCCAGCAATCAGATTGTGGTTACGGTTCCGGTGGGAACGATTACGGGGCAGGTAAAAGTCACGGCTGGAAGCGTCACCAGCAATACCAATATGAGTTTTGTCGTTCCTCCGCCGCATGTGAGCAGCGTCTCGCCGACCAGCGGGACGGGAGGCACGCAGGTCACAATTGCCGGTTCAGGATTTCAGTCAACCAGGCCACCCAGTAACACCTCTGTTGCCATTGGCGGCGCGACCGCGACCGTCAGCAGTTGGAGCGACACACAGATCGTAGCTACCGTCGCCACGAATGCATTTACGGGGCCGGTATCGATCACCGTAAACGGGATTGCCAGCAACCAGGATGTGCTGTTCAGCACCCCCAATCCGACCATCACAGGATTGAATCCCAGCAGCGCGCCCGTGGGAACACAAGTCCAGGTTAATGGCAGCGGGTTTGGAGCAACTCAAGGCTCAAGCACGATCACATTCAACGGCGCTCAGATAACACCAACAAGCTGGTCGGACACGCAGATCGTTGTAACCATTCCCTCCAATCAGACATCAGGTTCGGTTGCCGTTCACATGGGATCGATCCTAAGCAATACCAATATTGTCTTTACCGTTCCGGCGCCGGTGATTACCAGCATTTCTCCCACCAGTGGCACGGTAGGCACGCAGGTCACGATTAGCGGCAGTGGGTTCCAGGCGAGCAGGGGCTACGGCAGCGTGGCCTTCAACAACGTGACGGCATCCGGGATCGTGAGCTGGAGTGACACGCAGATCGTAGTGAATGTTCCCAACGGGGCATCCACGGGCGGTGTAGGGGTAGCGGCAAACAATTACCAGTGGAGCAATCACGATGTTGAATTCACGATGCCCAATCCGACGATTACCGGGATTACTCCGACCACGGGTCCGGTGAGCACGCAGGCAACGGTCAGCGGCTACGGATTTGGGGCGACGCAAGGCAGCAGCACGCTGACCTTCAACAGCCAGACGGCCACTTCGATTGTGAGCTGGAGTGATTCTCAGATTGTTGCCGCAGTTCCAGCCAGCGCTACATCAGGCTCAGTAAAAGTGACGAATGGCGGGGTGCCAAGCAACACCAACATCTATTTCACAGTACCTGCGCCTCACATCACGAGCATCTCGCCGACCAGCGGAGGAGTGGGAACTCAGGTAACCATCAACGGCTCGGGCTTTCAGGCGGCGCGAGGCAGCGGCTATCTTGGGTTGGGTAACATGAGCGCCACAGCAACAAGCTGGAGTGATACCCAGATTGTTGCGCCTGTCCCAAACGGGGCTTATACCGGTCCGGTTCAAGTCACTGCCAACGATGGCGTGGCAAGCAACAGCGACATCGTCTTCACCATGCCCAACCCGGTTATCACCGGATTCTCACCGATCGCCGGAGCCGTGGGTGCACAGGTGCTGATCAATGGCAGCGGATTTGGCGCAACGCAGGGCTCAAGCAACGTAAGCTTCTGGTACCAGAACTCCGCGACAGTCGTCAGTTGGAGTGATACGCAGATTACAGTTACAGTTCCGTCCGGCGCTGCCAATGGACCGATCAGGGTGACAGAGGGCGGGGTTGGTGCGCAATCGAGCGTGTATTTCACGCCTGGCACGGTCAATATTGCGTCTCTTTCTCCCACCGCTGGCCCAACCGGCACGCAGGTAACTGTGACCGGTTCCGGATTTGGTTCAACCCAGGGTTCCAGTACCATCACCTTCAACGGAGTGGCGGCCAGCTCGATCACCGGTTGGACCGACAGCCAGATCGTTGCCACGGTACCGTCTACTGCAATCTCGGGCGCGGTCAAAGTAGTCAACGGCGGTACGGCCAGCAACACCAACTTCTCTTTCACCGTGGACAACGTGGTAGTCACTGGCATTACCCCATCCAGCGGGGTGGCGGGAGCGCAAATCCAGATCAGCGGCAGTGGCTTTGGAGCGACTCAGGGATCGAGCACGCTGACCTTGAATGGTTACAGCGCCACAGTGAGTGCATGGTCGAATACCCAGATCACAGCCAGCGTTCCTACTTATGCCACGACCGGGCCCGTTAAAGTCACTGTGGGCGGTGTGGCCAGCAATCAGGACATAGTGTTCACAGTGCCCTCTCCAGTGATTACAGGACTCTCTCCTTCAAGCGGCCCGGCTGGAACACAGGTGACGGTCAGCGGCAGTGGCTTTGGAGCTTCGCAGAATTCGGGCACGATCACTTTCTACAATGCGCAGACAGCGACGGTGTCGAGTTGGTCCGACAACCAGATTGTCGCCAGCGTCCCACCCAATGCAACAAGCGGGTATGTACGAGTGGTGATTGGATCCGTTGCCAGCAACACCAACCTGAATTTCACAGTGCCAACGCCGCAAGTCAACAGTATCTCGCCCGTGAGTGGAGTAGTAGGCACACAGGTGACCGTTAGTGGCACCCACTTCGGAACAGGCGCAGGCAGCGTCTACTTTAACGGCGGTTCAACCAGCTCCTTTGTGAGCTGGAATGACACCCAGATTGTGGTTAATGTTCCTGCGGCATCGAGCAGCGGCGGAGTGACCGTTTATTCCCATATTGGTCAGGCCAGCAACAGCGATGTTGTCTTCACCATGCCCAATCCCACGATCACATCGGTCACTCCGAGCAGCGCAGCGACGGGAACGCAAGTGACGATCAGCGGCAGCGGATTCGGGGCGACGCAAGGGACCAGCACGCTGGCATTTGCGCCGAATGGCAATGTCAGTGGGACCCCTACCTCGTGGTCAGATACTCAGATCGTGGCAACGGTGCCTGCCACTGCGGCCAGCGGCTTCATAAAAATCACAGAAGGTGGGGTGGCCAGCAACACCAATATCAACCTGACTGTGCCGCCGCCGCAAGTCACAAGCCTGTCTCCGTCCTACGGAGTGGTGGGCACGCAGGTCACCGTCAACGGCTCGGGCTTTGGCGCAACCCAGGGATCGAGCATCATTTACTTCAACAACACTCAGCCCACAGTCAATAGCTGGAGCGCCACGCAGATTGTCGTCACTGTCGCATCCAACACCACCGCCGGCCCAGTGAAGATTTATGTGAGTAGTGGCTCCAGCAACCAGGACGTAGTCTTTAACATGCCGAATCCTGTGATCACCTCCATCACGCCGTCGAGTGGAACCCTTGGGACCACAGTGCAGATCAACGGCCGCGGCTTTGGCGCCACTCAGGGATCCAGCGTGATGTCATTCCGCGGAACCAGTGCCAATGCGACTGTCACGTCCTGGTCCGATACGCAGATCACCGTAACCGTCCCTTCCAATGCGGTAACGGGGGCAGCTACAGTGACGGTAAGCGGAGTAGCGAGCAACGGCGTGAACTTCACCTTTACTCCGCCGCAGATCACCAGCATTTCGCCCAATACGGGTGGAGTTGGAAGCACGGTGACGATTACCGGTTCCGGCTTCCTACCGACACAAACCAGCGGCTATGGCTCTGGGAATGCCTACTTCGGCGGAGTGACAGCGCCGATTACCAGTTGGAGCGGCACGCAGATTGTGGCCGCGGTTCCTTCCGGCGCCAGTACGGCTCCGGTTACGGTTACAGTGCAGGGTCAAACCAGCAACCCGGTGAACTTCACCCTTCCCAACAACGTGGTTAATTGGGTCTCGCCCGCTGTCGGGCCAGTGGGCACCCAAGTTACGGTGAATGGTGTCGGTTTTGGCAGCACGCAGGGAACCAGCAGCCTGACGTTCAATGGTCAGACAGCTTCGGTTTCCAGTTGGAGTGATGGGCAGATTGCCGCCAGCGTGCCGGTGACCTCGGCCAGCGGGCCAGCCGTGGTGACGGTGAACGGCGTTCCCAGCAACAATACGGTGGTATTTTCTGTGCCGGCGCCGAGAGTGACGTCGCTCTCTCCCTATGGTGGAATCGTGGGCACCACGATCACGATCGGCGGCTCGGGATTTCAGGCCAACCAGCGGAATAGCACCCTCACCTTTAACGGCGTTGCGGCCACGGTGAGCAGCTGGAGCGATACCCAGATTGTAGCCAACGTGCCAACGTCGGCGACTACGGGGCC
>DATDGH010000609.1:0-7595 GCA_036522215.1 Candidatus Angelobacter sp.
ATAAAACCGACTCGAAGTAGCCGGTTTTATTTTTCATTCGAAATCTTCTCGGAGTTGCGATTCGAAACTCATGTGCATCAAAGACTCTAAAGGTGGCGCATGCAGTTGTTCATGGCTTCTTTGGAGGTGTCGGGGTGCCTGGACATAGACCGTTTGAACTAATCGCGGCACTCGGTGCGGCACAAATTGGCGTCGAGGTCGGAGTGTTCTGAGACTTGGTATTTGCTCCAAGCCACGTTCGGTACGTCGCTGGGGTCGGGTTGGGAGCATCGCCGTCGCTGACGAACACACCTAGCATCTTGCCTCCACTTGTCTCGGGCATTATGTTCCTTCGCAATATCACGTGAAAAGGCTCTTCTGCATGTCCAACTGATACTAGTGAATTGTGGGCGCTGGTAATTAATCCAACGAAATCGCCCAAGTCATCGGCGACCTGGACACCGTTACCCTCTTCTCCCTTCTGGTTTCGACCTTGGGACAATACAGCGCCTTGTTTGCCTCGGTCATCAATCACCGCAATCGTAGAGGAACCGTCAGTTCCGGAGACGGTGATCTTTACTCGTGGTCTCGGGGGTTTAGCCGCGTCGAACAGTGACAGTTCTACATCCCTGTTGGCCGCTCGGTTAATGGTGGCATACGTGGTGCCAGCTGCATCTTTCAACGTGAGGCTGCTGCCGATCAGGGCAGGTAACGGCGCGAAGGCAGATACACTATCTTGAAGCAGCGTAGACATAATCCCGCCTACCATTACAGCAGCGAAAATCAACAATACTTGTCTGAAGTGGTTTCCCAGGCGTGACATTGCAGGCAACCTGAATTTATTGATGCTGTTTCTCATCGTCATTTTTTTCTCCAGTGGGTGCGTAGAGCGTTTCTACGTCCGGTTGATCGTTCTGAGCCAACCGTAGGACGGACATAAACCTTCGCGCCACTACTGGAGTGCGAGTCTTTGGTGAGTTTAAGATGAGCTGGTAATCACATGGTGAATAAGGAGTTAGTCGAGGATATGAGTAGGTTTGTCCCCGATTGCTGGATGTATAATTCGCCTGTCGGCGGCAAGGTTGAGGTTGGTCACTAGGCTGTTTGGTTATGGAACGTCCTGCCACATCGCATATCCGTTTCGGAATATATGACTTAGACCTCAAAACCGGTGAATTACGTAAAGCTGGAGTGCTTATCAGTCTGCCGCCTCAACCTTTCAAAATCTTGTCCCTTCTGGCGAACCACGCGGGCCAATTGGTGACCCGCGAAGAGATTCAGAAGGAAATCTGGGGCAATGAAACCTTCGTTGATTTTGAGAAAGGGCTGAATTTCGCCGTCAAAAGGATTCGGGAGGTCCTGGGCGATAATGCCGGATCGCCTCGTTATATTGAGACCTTGCCCCGTCGGGGGTATCGCTTTATTGCACCCGTTGAGAAGACAACGGAGAACGCCAACTTTTCTCTTAAAACATTAACTCTTGCTGAACCCCAAAGCTTAGAAAAGAGTTCCACGTCGTTGCCTTTTGGTCGCGATTTCCAAGCACCTGAGGTGTCGCATGTCTTCAGAGCTCAGGGAAAAAATAATCGACTGCTTATCGTGGCTGCCATAGTTGCGGCGGCCCTAATCGGCTTAGCGGTTTTCTGGCTCAGGAAATCTGATCGGCAGGCGGTAGCTGCCGGGAAGACCGTCCTGATAGTGCTGCCCTTCGACAATCTGACTGGCGATGGTGACCAGGAGTATTTCAGTGACGGTGTCACAGAAGAACTAAGCACGCAACTTGCGCGCCTCAGCCCCGCGCGTTTGGGAGTAATTGGCCGCGTAACGGCAATGACTTTCAAGCACAGCGGCAAGACCATTCAACAAATCGGCAATGAGACTCATGCACAATTAGTGCTGGAAGGGAGTGTCCGTCGCGACGGTGAGAATCTTCGAATAACGGCTCAACTCATTCGGGTCGAAAACCAGGAACACATTTGGGCCGACGAGTACGACCGTAATTCTCAAGGTACGCTAGCAATGCAGCTTGAGGTGGCCGCCGCAATAGCCAGAGAAATTCGGCTAAAACTCACTCCGGAACAGCAGTCGAAGCTTGAAACTAAATACTCCCGCGATCCAGAAGCTTATGACGCTTACGTAAGAGGCCGCTATCAATTACAGAAGAGAACAAAGGCCAGCTTTAACAAGGCTATCGAGTATTTTCAACACGCACTCAAGAGGGATCCTAATTACGCAGCTGCACGCGCCGGACTGGCTGATTGTTACAACCTTTTGGGAGTATACGGCTATAGTCGGCCCGATGAGGTCTACCCAACAGCAAAGGCAGAGGCATTGAAAGCCCTCAGAATTGATGACACGCTAGCTGAAGCGTACACCACTCTGGCGGACGTGAAAACAAATTACGATTGGGACTGGCGAGGTGCCGAAGACGATTTCCTGCACGCCATCCAATTGGACCCAAACTACGGTACAGGCCACCTATGGTATGGGGAGGATTATCTGTCACCTCAGGGGAGACACAAGGAAGCTATTGATGAAGTACGGCGCGCCCAGGAGATCGATCCTCTCTCTCCCATCAACGGGGCAATCCTCTCTGAGGTGTACTATTTTGATCGCCAGTACGACCAAGCGATCAATGAAGCCCAAAGAGCGCTTGATCTCGAACCTGAATTTGTGCCCGCACTTGAGCGGCTGGGGTGGGCGTATGAACAAAAGACGATGTATCCAGAGGCGATACAAGTCTTTAAACATTGTCAGAAGATAAGCAAAGACGATCCTGAAATGAAAGCCCAGCTTGCCCATGCCTACGCGCTCTCCGGCAACAGGAATGAGGCGCTTAAACTGCTCAAAGAGTTACAAGATGAGTCTCGACCGGAGCATGTATCACCCTACTTTGTTGCCATCGTTTACACAGCCCTGGGAGAGAAAGACCGGGCCCTGGATTGGTTGGAAAAAACTTGCCAAGCGCGTGAGATGCCTCCAATTAAAGTGGAGCCGAGGTTCGACAACTTGCGTTCACATCCACGGTTCATAGAGTTGCTGCGGCGGGTTGAATCAGGCGATCATTGTTAGCGGTGACTTGTTCCTGAGCCAACCGTCGGTTCCTAAGCGTGATCGATTGTTCCGGTAACCCAATCCCGACCGTTGGAAGAACCTGCCGAGAAAGAGAAGATTATTTTCCTTTAAGTGTGAGTTAAACTGATAAAGGGCGTTGGAAAGCAGAGGAGATGGAGTTATGGCCCGCTAAGAGTTGGGTTCGGAGGCTGCTTGTTTTAGCGGTAGGTAGGGAGCCGGGGTGCGGGGCGGCAAGCGCCCGCAAATTTTTTTGGGCGGCGTTAGCCAGCTAGTTTGGGCAGCGGATAGGAGCAGGGATAAACGCAGTTCACGGGCGAAAAAAGGGGGCACCGAAGGAAAAAAGGGCATAATTGCCCTGTAAGCGGCGCGGGTGCCGGTGAACAGGTCAGAGGAGCAAGAAACCGTCCAACGCCTTAAATCGCCATTAAATCAAAAGTTCTAAAATCGTCCGCTAGGGCCGACCGTTTATTTCAACAACTTACAATCAATTTCTGGTATGCCGCCCTCAGCGGTGTAGGCGATTTTGAGGCTGCGAGAACCTCAGAGATCAATAAACGTGATTTACAACTTTTCTCTCTCAGTTTCTTCGTTTCAGCCCAATCTTTGACTAGTGACAGCAGTTACACGAGAATATGACGGTCAAAAATGAGTTTTGTCTCAGACTTCCGAGCCAAGATCCATACTTGCCTTTGGGCCACAGATCAGACTAGTTAAGATAGTCCTCCACATGAAAGAAAGTCCGTATAATCCAAGAGTTTAAGTGGATCGACTCGGATGAGTCATTACCTACAACATATTCCAGAGGAGTTGCTGGACGACATTCGTCGAGGTGAGTGCGTGCCTGTCATCGGAGCAGGCTTTTCGATGAACGCGCTTTTACCTCGTGGATGCAGAATGCCGCTCTGGAACGACCTGGGTGCCCTTATCGCGCGGAAGATGGGTCGAGCTTTCTCGGGTGATCCAATCAAGGATCTCTCAAAATACTGCGCAGAGCGTACGAAATTCGAGTTGATCAAACATCTCCGTGATTGCCTCCATGTTCGCACGGCAAGACCTGGCCCCGTACACCAAGCGTTTGTGCAACTCCCATTTAAACAGGTGATCACAACGAACTTCGATTTCCTTCTCGAGCGCGCATACGCGGAGTCCGGCAAGTCATGTTTACCTGTGGTCGATGAGGACCTTTTACCTTTTGGCAACGCAGACGGCGAGACAAGACTCATGAAGATGCATGGGGACCTCCATCATCCGAGCCTGCTTGTCGTCACAGAGGAAGACTACGATGGTTTCCAGAACCAGCGCATTCCGATGTGTCAAGAGATAACCCATTTGCTGAAGCACAATGCTGTGCTCTTTGTCGGATATAGCATCGACGATCCAGATTTTAGACAGATATGGCAGGTCGTTAAGGCACAATTGAAACAACTAAGGCGCCCTGCTTATGTATTGACCGTCGGTGCGGGTGCTGAGAAGATCAAGCAGTATCAGCAGCGCGGCGTCACAACTGTCATCTCACTGCAGGGGAGTTCTTCTCAGTACGGAACTATTTTGTCAACTACCTTCAAAGAAATTGGAGTGGCTGTCAATAAGCACAGCCGTCGGAGCAGTGTATGAGCGAGTTCTCATTCGACGTATTCCTGAGCCACAGTAGCCGCGACAAAATCACCGTGCGGCGGGTTGCCGAGAAGCTGCGCTCGAATGGCTTGCGCGTGTGGCTTGACGACTGGGCGATCGAACCGGGCGACGATATTCGGATGGCGATTGAACACGGTCTGAATCGATCACGAACCATGGTCTTGTGTATATCGCCAGCCGCATTGGGTTCGGGATGGATAAATCTCGAGAGGGAAACCCATCTATTCCGCGACCCACGCAACATTGAGCGACGCCTAATACCATTGCTGCTCGCCGGTGGCACTTTGCCAGACAACTTTCGAGCGTACCAGTATGTTGACTTTCGCCAAGAAACTGAGGAAGAGTTCAAGTCTCTACTCAAAGCGTGTAGATTGGCGCGACCCGATTTCGAAAATGTTTCAGAACAGACGCATCGGTATGCAACTGCGAAAGTAGTTCTCGTTGGTGACAGTGGAGTAGGCAAGACGGCTCTCGCGCATGCATTAGTTGGGGATGGTTTTGAAAATACAGATTCGACCCACGGTTTGAAAGTGTGGAAATTGGAAGCAGCAGGTAGTAACCAAGTGCGAAGGGAAATACTGCTGTGGGACTTAGCAGGGCAGCCTGGATATCGCTTGATTCATCAGTTATACCTGACAGATGTCGCAGTTGCGCTAGTAGTTTTCGACGCCAGCAGCGAAGTTGACCCTCTAGCAGGCGTGCGTCATTGGGAGCGAGCTTTACGCCTAGCGAAAGAACGTCATGGGGCGCGATCCGCTGAAGTAAAGAAATTTCTGGTTTCAGCTCGCACCGATCTCGGTGGCGTAGCGGTAAGCAGGGATCGAATCGACTCAGTTCTAAGGGAATTTGGATTTCATGGTTACTTTGAGACCAGCGCAAAGGAAGGATGGCAGATTCAGGAGCTCCGCCAAGCGATCGAACAGGCGATTCCGTGGTACGCGCTGCCGGAGACGGTATCGTCTGCGCTTTTTACAGAGATCAGGACCTTCCTATTGAAAGTAAAAGAAACTGGCCAATTGGTTGCCGCAATCGATGAGCTTTGTGACGAGTTTGCGCGCGCCAACTCGGGTGAAGTAGCGAAAGAATCGACCTTGCGGCTGCAATTTAATGCCTGCATCGGTCGTCTCGCAGCGAGCGCTCTGATACGCACGTTGAGTTTCGGCGGCTATGTTCTTCTCCAACCCGAACTGTTGGACACCTATGCTTCGGCTATGGTAAACGCTGCCAGGCAGGAGTCCGATGGGCTTGGATCGATTCTAGAAGATAGGGCGCTTACGGGAGACTTCTTCGTACCTAAAAATGACAAAGTAAGAAACAAGGAGCAAGAACAAGTACTGCTGCACGCGACGGTCGAAGAGCTTGTTCAGCACGATCTGGCGCTGCGGGAAGTCGCTGATGATGGTCGTTATTTGGTGTTTCCATCACAGTTTACGCGCGAGCACGAGCATGCTCAAGAACCCTACGCAAAGGCCGTGGGAATAACATTCGAGGGCCCAGCCCAGAGTCTGTACTCGACACTTGTAGTGCGCCTTTGCCACAGTGGACTATTTACAGCGGGGCGGGCCGAGATGTGGCGAAATACTGCGGTCTTCACTGCCGAAGCAGGGGGAAAGTGCGGTCTTTATTTGCAGGAATTCGACGATGCTTGCGGACAGATCATCGTGTTTTACGAAGCTGATGGTGGAGAAGGCCCAAGCGACGAGACACGGTTACACTTTGAAGAGTTTGCATTGGCGCATGCTCAGAGACATGCTGTTGACGGCACCGTGAGACGTGTGCGTTTCTTTGTTTGCTCGAACGGTCACCCGGTGCCAGACCAATATGTGAGATTACTCCTGGACAAGGGTAAGAAGACCTTTACATGCCCGTGTGGTGTCGTTGTTTCCCTTGGAGAGTCACATGGGCGTCTTCGCTATGATTCGAGGGTTACGGCAATGGTACAGGCCGCCGATCGGCAGCGGGACCTCGAGATGCTTATTGAATCGGCGCGCGGGGAGACGAGTACGGTAGGGTTCGAACAGTGGGCGGGCGGAAGGCACAAGGCGCTGGCCATCGTCTTCGTTGATGTTGTTGCTTCAACAACGCTTAGAACTGGTCCTGGCAGCAAAGATTCGGACAAGATACGTGAACACCATTATGCCCGAAGTCACAAGCTCGTCGCCTTATACAAGGGGCGTGAAATTAAGAGTCTCGGCGATGGTCTCATCCTTGCATTCCACTCGATGGATAGCGCTTTGAGTTACGCGAGAGAACTCCAAGCTGATTTTGCCCACGCGGGATTGAAGATCCGAATTGGTATTCATGTCGGCCCTGTGAACATTGTCGAGGGCGATGTTTTCGGCGGCACCATAAACTACGTAGCGCGACTTATCGCGGCGATGGAGAAGACAGGAATCTGTCTAAGCGCCAAAGCCAAGGATGAGATGAGCAAGACGCGCGTCAAACAGAATCGAGGCTTAAGGTGGACGTGCCACAATAGCATAGAGAAGAAGGGCTTCTCAGGCAAATTCAAGCTTTGGTCATTAACCGAGTAAGTTACATTGACCTAGGGATGCGGGAGCCGCATTCGGTTCCCTCGGCTCTCGACTCCTGGCATTTGAGCCCGCGTTACTACGGACCTGGAAATTGAAACCCTGTTGAAGTATGCGGTTTCTCGAGGCTTTGGCAGCTATAAAATCATCTACATTCGCAAAGTGACAAACCTCAAGTCAACGAAAAATTGATGATAAACCTCAATCGGTCATGCGATTTCGCTGCTCGCCAAACACATGCAGAAGGGCAGATTTATAGCCGCACTTGATGGTGCAGATTGTCGGTCCCCAAAGGCGCACTAAACCGGCAATCAAGCTAAACCCTCTGAGCCCAAGTCAGGCGTCTCACCAAAAAGCATGAAAGATGTTTGGTCC
>DATDGH010000610.1:0-1944 GCA_036522215.1 Candidatus Angelobacter sp.
GCCCATCATCGCAAGCAGTGTTGCACGCGTAGCCAGAAAGTTCGGGCGTTCCTCGCCCGATCTCATCCTTGATCTGACTCAAGACGTGTATTTCAAGCTTTGCAGAGACGGATTCAAGCTGTTGAGAGATCTCCGGATAACCTACGAGAAAGCGTTGTTTGCTTACTTGAAGCTGGTGGCCATGAGCGCGGCCCATGATTATTTCAGAAAGAAACGCCCGGATGTGGGCGGCGATGCGTTCACCGATGATACCTTTAGGGGGTCAACTGGACTGTGTGTAACAAAGGAGTCAACCGAGGAGGAAAGAATACTTGTCCTGGAAATCGAAGCGATTGTGGAGAGGATCACTGGGGGGCCCAATGGAGAAAGGGACCGTTCGGTCTTCTGGCTTCATCACCGCGAAGGCTTCACGGCTAGTGCCATAGCGGCAATTCCTGCCTTAAAATTGACCCAGAAGGGGGTTGAAAGCGTATTGCATAGAATCAAGACATCGTTGCGAGAGGAGTTGCGCCAGAGTCGAAAGGACGATCGATTTCCGCAAAGGGTTAAGGCGGACTTTTCCGTCTCTTAGGAGAGTAGTCTTGGATCAAAGGCACATCAGTGAAACAGAGCTTAACGAAATCTGGTTTTCTGGCCTAGCCGCCACCGAAGAAGAAAATGCGGCCAGGCAAGGCGTTATTGCGCATTGCCAGGAATGCTCCACGTGTAACGATTTGTTGAAGAGCTACCTTGGGGTCGAACGGGAGATCGAATCTTTGAGGCAGGTGAGCACGAAGGACGATCATAGTCACTGCCCAGAAGAAGAAGAGCTGTGGCCCAAGCTGGTTGCTGATGTTTTGGATGAAAAGCAGGCAGTACTGCTTTTGAAGCATGCCAGTAAGTGCGACCGCTGTGCGCAACGATTATCTGCGGTACAGAAGTACGTCGCCGAAGATTTGGAAGAAGTGCCGGAGCGAGAGAGCGCCACCCCTGAATGGCAGGCAAAGACAGCGCGGCAGATGGCGCTTCACTCACCGCCTCCGATAGCTGGAAAGAAGAAGGAGCGGCGCGTGCTTTTCTCCTGGATTCTTTGGGCGCCCTTGACCGCCGCAGCTTCCGTTATTACGGTCGTTTTGGTTTGGTTTCTCCATGTGAATGACCCTCAAGACGTCGAGAAGCTACTGGGACAAGCGTACAGCGAAAATCGAACCCTCGAACCTCGGATTGCAAGCGCGCAGTATGGCCGCATGCAGATTGAACGTGGCGCAGGCGCCCGATCGCAAATCAGCAAACCGCCCGCTCTCTTAAGAGCTGAGGAGTTGGTCTCCAGACATCTGCGAACAGAATCCAAGAATCCGTTATGGCTTGACCTGAAAGGGAGAGCTGATTTGCTGGACGGCAACTATGCGGCCGCCCTTAAGAGCCTGCAAGATGCTCTGCAAGAACAACCTGATTCGATTGCCGTCCTGACTGACACTGCTACAGCCTACTTCGAATTGGCCGAGGTTGGAGACCAGCCTCAAGACTACGGAAACGCAATCGAGTTGCTCAGCAGGGCCTTGGCCAAAAAACCCGGTGATCCAGTTGCCTTATACAACCGCGCCCTCTTCCTAGAGAGAATGTTTTTATACCACCAGGCGATGGACGATTGGCAACACTATTTACAAATCGACACTACAGGAGAATGGGCCAAGGAGGCTAGCCGGCACTTGAACGCGCTGCGAAAGAAACTGGATGATCATGAGAGGCGCTCTGCTGAGCCACTTCTCGGGCCTGGCGGTTTTCTCGACGAAGCAAGCCACAGCAAGAGTGACGTGCCTCAAGAACTTGTAGACAGCAGAAGTGAGCAGTACCTTGACCGTGCCACACAGGATTGGCTGCCAATTGCATTTCCACAATCCACTGGGATCTTCCGGGAGAGGTTGAACTCAAGTGGTAGACATATTCGTGATAGACCGTCCTTTC
>DATDGH010000611.1:0-2857 GCA_036522215.1 Candidatus Angelobacter sp.
GGACATTTCTGCAGCCGGCGGAGGTAAGTTGGTAGGCGATGCTTGAGCCTACGATTCCTCCGCCGATGATAACTACGTCTGCGGTGTGCATGGTTTCAGATGTTATCCGGTACCGCTGAATTCGATCGGAAGCGTAGGCGCCGCGCTTCCACTCGCTGGCTCAACCGTGATGGCGAATCCGCTGGCTTCAATTCCCGGCTGGGTCATCCAATGATGCATCACGAAATCGCCTTTGGCGCTAGGCTTGAAGGTTCCCGCGGGCATTGGTGCGCCACCATTGGCCGGCAGCAGCCAAAGCTCATAAGCCTTGTCCGGCGGAAGCGGTTCCATGTTGCCGGCAACAAGCATCAAGCGGCCCATCTTGGAGGAATAGAAGGTCTTGACCTGGGGACGCCGAGGCTCGGTAGTGGCAACCAGAGTAACGTGCATGCTATTCGGGCCTAGCAGCTCGGCCACTTCCTGGGCCTGCTGCAACTTTTTGTTAAGGTCTGTTATCTGACCTTGGGCTTGATCCAACTTTGTTTGTAGCCGCGAATTGCTACGCAACATCAACAGGCTGAACACAGCCAGCAACAGGGCAGCGGCCACGGGAGCAAACCTCAGCCAGCCGGGCCGCAACACGCCGATTACCACTCGTTGTCCTGCTCGACGCTTGCGCGGTTCATTTGCGATTGCCGCCAGCAGCCGCTGGCGTGCTCCCTGTGGAGGAGAGGGCCCTACCGCTGACAGCGCCAACAGGGCCGCATCTCCGCGTAGCGCCGCTAAGTCGCTCCGGCACTCGGCGCAGGAGCGCAGATGCGCTTCCAGCTCCGAACACTCCTCGGCCTTAGCCAGCGCGCCAACGGCATACAGCGCCAGCATCTCAGCGTATTGTGAGTGGTCTTTCATGCAAATGCTTTTCGCAAAACCAGCAGTCCAGTTCGAATGCGGGTTTTGATGGTCCCCAACGGCTCGCCGCACTTGGACGCGATCTCGGTATGCGTCATGCCTTCAAAAAAAGCCATCTCCAGGGCGCGTCGTTGCTCTGGTGGAAGCTGCGCCATTACGCCGCGTATCTTGTCCACAGCCTGCCGCTGGGCGGCCTCACCCTCCAGGTTCACTCCGGTGGAGATGGGCAGGTCCTCAATGTCGTCTTCCGGTGGACGCTTGCGCAGGTGGTCGATAGCGCGATTGCGGGCAATCACCGCCAGCCACGCCGGCAGTTTGCCCCGATTGGCGTCAAAGGCGTTGGGGTTACGCCAGAGTTGCAGGAAGATCTCCTGCAGCACATCTTCTGCAGCCGTGGTATTGCCCAGGACGCGCAGGGCAACTCCGTAAACTATTCCGGAATAGCGGGCGTACATGTCTGCCATGGCGGTTTCGTCGCCTGAGCGGATGCGGTCGACCAGGGCTGCTTCGTCGTTACTATTCGGCATTGGTGTGCCGGATGAGCGCATCGCTCTCCTAATAATAAGTACGCTGGGTGTCGTCAGACGGATTTACCCGAAACCAAGCCTCTTCTCCGCCTTTTGCCTTCCCTCAACCTGGCGCGCAGATGCTCGCGCCCATTCCAAGATAAACAAAGATCACATCAGATACAAACTGACCAGGGGCTTTAAGCCTTGATATCCCGCTTCACTTCTGGAGATTTTGCTTTTGATCTTCAATTACCAATTTATCAACTTACCCAATTATCAAATTCTCGGCGAGAACCACGCTGTCCTTGTTTGCAAGGATGACGAAATTCTAGTAATCGCTCGCATAACGACCCCATGTTAGTATCACCCGCATGAAATTCCGCTACACGATAATTGTCTTCTTCCTCACCGTATGTCTGCCGTATGCCTTTTCCGCTGACGACCCGGATTTCACAATGAAGAAAATAGGAGACGGAGTCTACGCGGCCATCAGTCCGGACCGCAGCAAGGCCGGCAGCAATGCTGGATTCATTGTGGGCAGCAACGGCGTCGCTGTCGTGGATACCTTCGTTGGCACGGAGCCGGCGAAAGAGCTGCTGGCAGAGATTCGTAAAGTCACCAACCTGCCCGTTCGTTACGTCATCAACACTCACTACCACCTTGACCACACCGGCGGAAACGCCGTTTTCGCCGAAGCCGGGGCCACCATCCTGGCGCATCGCAATGTCTACGGATGGCTGCGAACGGAAAACCTCAAGTTTTTTGGCGCCACCCCCAAACCGGAAGACAAGGCCCGCGTCGAAGCCTTGGTGCTGCCCGATATGGTCTATTCAGACGCAGTAGATCTCTATCTGGGCTCGCGGCTGATTCAGGTGCGCTACATGCTCGGGCATACGGGCGGCGATTCTGTGGTGTTGGTGCCGGATGCCAACGTGATCTTCGGTGGTGACCTGGTCTGGCAACATCACCTCCCCAATTTGATTGATGCTTCAACCCAGCCCTGGATGCAGACTTTGGACAAGCTGCTGGCGGAACATGCTTCCGCGACGTTCGTTTCCGGCCACGGCGATCTGGCTACAGCCGCCGATGTCCGCGATTTTCGCGGCTATCTCAATACCCTGTGCGTGGATGTTGCCAAAGCTCAAGCTGGCGGTAAATCTGGCCAGGAGTTGGTGGATGCCGTCACCGCTGAATTGAAAGAAAAATACGGCCAGTGGGGTTTCTTTGATCACTTCGTTGGCCGCAACATTCAGCAAACGGCAGATGAGTTGGCAGGGAAGAAGAGAGTACCCCAGTAGTTGGTACTTATACCGTTTTAGCTAGAACCCATCTCAAAAATACCTCCGCATGAGAATGAGGATGCAAGCGATCTGTAGCATACCGAGGAAGTTGCATTCTTTGTATTCCCAGCGGTTAACCAAACGACGAAAATTGTGCAGCCAAGCAAAGAATCGTTCTAC
>DATDGH010000612.1:0-3047 GCA_036522215.1 Candidatus Angelobacter sp.
GTTTAAGGTTTAAAAAGGACAGCAAAGAGTCTCCGGCATTCCCCAAATGTATTATCATTGGATGCTCGTCACGCATGAACTTCAGCTTCTCAGAAATGGCGTTTTTGGTGCTTTTGGGCCTGGTTTTGTTCGGCCCGAAGAAGTTGCCAGAGATTGCCCGGACCATGGGCAAATTCATAGCCGAATTCAAGCGTGCGAGCAATGAATTCCAGAGCCAGATCCACGACGAAATCCAAAAGCTGGAATTGGACGAGCATGCCAAGGCGATCGAGGAGCACGCCAAGGAGATTAGTGCTGAAACCAGCAAGATCTTGCCTCCTGCGGATGACCCGGACTCCATTACCGCCGCCCTAAACCGCCTCAGCGACCGTATCAAGAATATCCCGCGGGATTACGATGCCTAATACTGCAGTAGAACCAGAGGTAGAAAAAGAGCAGCGCATGGGCTCGATGAGCCTGTTGCAGCACATTGAGGAGCTGCGGCGGAGAATCATTTACTCTGTTGCGGCCGTAGGTGTCTGCTTCGGTGTTGGCTGGTGGTACGCGGACCGCATCTTCGCCAAGATGTCCGTGCCCATCAAGCAGGCACTGGCCAATCACGGATACGATACCCAGTTGGTGGTTACCAGCCCTACCGACGCCTTCAATCTTTATCTGAAGATTGGCCTGATTGCCGGCATTTTTGTCGCCTCTCCGGTCATTCTTTATCAGGTGTGGATGTTCATCTCTCCCGGCCTCTACCGCCGGGAGAAGCGCTTTATGCTGCCTTTTTTGTTTCTCTCGGTGGGGCTGTTTCTGAGTGGGGGGATCTTTGGATACAGAATTGTCTATCCAGTGGCGCTGGATTTCCTGATCGGATACAGCAAAGACTTTAAGCCGATGATGCTGGCCCACTCATATACCGACCTGTTCCTCACCATTATTCTGGGTCTGTCGGTTATTTTTGAGTTGCCCATCATACTGGGCTTCGCCGCCATGATGGGCGTGGTCAGCGCCCGCTTCCTCTTCAAGCACATCCGTGGAGCAGTATTTCTCTGCTTTGTAGTGGCTGCGGTCCTCACGCCGACCACCGACATCATGAACATGACCATCTATGCCGCGCCCATGGTTTTGCTGTATGTTCTCAGCATCGGACTGGTGTGGTTCGTGCATCCCACGCAGCGGCGAAAGCGCAAAGAGAAGAGGGAGAAACGCGGTACTTAGTAATTAGTGTTTGGGAGTGTTTGGTATTTAGCAAAGTCAAAAGCAACAGCCAAAATCAAAAGCACCAACAACTGCCAAAACCAAACCTTCCGCTTATTTGAGCTCGGCAGTGGGATTATCTTCGGGTTCGCCCATTCTGCGACGCCTGGACTCGCCTGAGTGCTCGTTAATGAATTGGCTCAGCTTGTTGGGATTGATCTTTACCTGCACCACCACGGCTTCATTCGGTTCCACGTTGACGATCAGCAGTTTTAGATCCTTGCCGTGATTTTGCGCATAGATGTAGTTATGCTCTCCAGTGCGACGTGAATAGCTTCTGATCAGGGGCTGCCAGCCGGATTTTCCGGCGCCCTGGATCACCTCATCCACGGCGGCGTCAGACTCAGAGGCAAAGAGGTGCTGGTTCTCAAAGATGGCTGCTTTAAACCCCTTTACACCGGTGAAGGACGAGCATTTAACCACCACTCCGGCAAAAGCCATCAGAAAACGGTAGTTGCGGTGCACGTGATAGTGCGACTCAATGTGATGCACGATATTGTTGAACTCGTCCCCGGCCCAGGACCTTCCCTGAGCCAGCAGGGCGAAGACGCAGAACGTCAACAACAGCGGAGCGGTCCTAATTCTTTTCACGTGGCGCCTCCGGGGACGGTTTCTTGTTTCGTTCTTTTTCGCTTGAGGGAATGCCAAACTTTCCTTCCAGGGCGCTCAGCTTATCCAGATCAAGGGGGCCCACGATGTTGACCACAGTGAGCTCCTCAGGCTCCGCTACCAGAATCGCCACGCCAGCGATCTTGTTACCGTCTTTCATGATGTAGATCTCGCTGTTTTCGCGGGCGTTTTTGCTGCGGTTTTCCACGATTTTGCTCCATCCCGGAGCGGCAAGCTGGGCGCGGATAGCCTCCACGTCTGCCTGGCTGTATTGGTTGGGCCGATCGAACAGGAAGTTCTTCACATAGATGCCCTTCAAGTCCTTGATGACTTCTTTCAACTGGGCTGCTTCCGGATCATGGTCCATCTCGATGAATTTGATGGCTAGTTGCAGCATGTCAGCTTCCAGCGTGACGGTATGGGCTTCCGCCGCTTTGTTATTGAGCTTTTCCAGGTTGCCCAATTGCAAACGGGCATTCTGCCCAAAAGCGGCCAGGGGCAGGGCGAAGATCACTGCCATCTCCAGCAAAACGCGAAGCCATGGTTTTCTCCAGCGGACTGTTTTCATAAGTGCTCTCTCCTTACTTTGACCTCACGGGTTTGTGACACCTTGATACGCTCGAAGACATGATTCAACTTGGCATTGGTGATCCGCAATGCCAGGATCGTCTGTTGCCGGGCCCGCTCTCCCCGGGCCAGTTCCTGAGAGTGGTGGTACTGCGCAAGCCCGAACCATCCACCGGCCACCAGCACGCCGGCAGCCAATGCACCCGCCAACGCCGGGCGCAGCCTCGGCGGCCATAGTCGCGAAAAGAACCCTACGTGGCCAGGGGCGGCAGCCATGGCCTCACCCTGATTGATTCGAGCCATCACCCGCTGGGTGAAAGCCTCCCCAGGGTCTTTCGGCCGCAGCGCACGGCGAAGATCATCTTCAGAAAAATGCATATCGTGCCTCTTTCAACTTGCGTCCTAATTTGTTGCGCATCTCTTCCAGGGCCCGGTGGAGCGTGCTTTTCACGGTGTTGACGGGCATGTCCAGCAGTTCCGCGATTTCAGCCGGACCCAGCTCTTCCTGGTAACGCAGCACCACGACCATGCGCTGCTTGTGGGGAAGCGAGGCCAGTGTTTGCCGCAATCTATCCGACAGAAATGAATCCAGTGGCCTATCTCCCGCTGCCGGTTCGTGCACGTCTTCC
>DATDGH010000613.1:0-2168 GCA_036522215.1 Candidatus Angelobacter sp.
GGGACATGAAGGCCTGCAAGAGAAAATCCTCCAGGACGCAAAACTTGGCGTGAGGTGAAACAGTCTCCCGCAGGCGATCGCGAAGTCCTCTGGCCGCCGGCCCCCAGACGTCTTCCAGGGCAATGCTCTGATTGCTGAAGAGATCAACGGCGTCGGAAGCAAACGGGGCAAAACCTCCGGGGTGAAAGACAATGCCGATCAGATCGGCCATATCCGAGCTGTCTATGATCTCGTAAACCGACCGCGCACCCACAATGAGCGATGGCGACATTGGCTGTCCCGGCGCGTCCTCGGGGCAATCGAGAAGGAAATCGCGGGCCAGGTTCAGAATCACCTGCACCTGCCCACCGGGTAAAACGCGTTCCCGCAGGTGAGGCACATTGGGAGCTTGTGTGTACCAGAGCATACGAATGCACTGGTTGAGCGGCGCAACCGGCGAACGCTCCAGGTAAATCATGGTCTAAATCTTACAAGATTTGTGCTTGGCGATTTGGTGAATTTTGAAGGGTAGGCCATAGACCGATTCTGCTCAACCGTCATTTCCTTTTTGGCTATATCTCAAGCCAATGCTATAACAGGTCACTTCGCCTGTGAGGACCTCAAGAAGTCAGGCCGCGGAGGTGAGCAGACGGATTCAAACCATCGGCTAATGTAAATCTGGGCGTGGGCTTCTCCGCAGTAGTGCCTTGCACCAGCGGCATTGGCCGCTTCGGAGTTCCACTTGATAACCGTGAGCTCCGAGTTACCGCACTGAATCACAAACCAGTGCAGGGGATTGTTAGTTACAATTCCGCAGATTTCACACCTGAATTCCTGTATCGCGGTCATGAATCCGATATTGTAAATGACTCACTAGCGTTGACAAATTAGGCGAGAACGGCATATTCTCCTAAGCATCTTAGGAGGATAAGTGCCATGAAGTTTTTGGCCTCCTTGCGCTCACTCATTTCTGTTCTCTTCCGTCGCTCGCACATGGAAGGCGAGATGGAAGAGGAGCTGCGGTCGCATATACAAAGGCGGGCTGATGACCTTCAGCGCTCTGGTCTGACGCCTGCCGAAGCCGAAAGACGCGCGCGCATTGAATTCGGCGGCTATGAGCACTTCAAGGAAGAGTGCCGCGAGAGCCTGGGCGCACATTTTCTGGAAACTCTTATACAGGACATCCGGTTTGGGGCGCGTCTGCTACGCAAGTCTCCGGGCTTCACCACCGTCGCGATTCTTACGCTTGCGCTCGGAATCGGGGCCAACACCGCGATCTTCAGCGTGGTCTATGCCGTACTCTTGCGCCCCTTGCCGTTCGCGCATCCGGAGCAACTGGTTCTGGGATTCGAAACCAACCTGAAGCAGGGCATAAAGCTATCCGGCTGCTCGTATCCAGACCTGAAAGAGTTGCGGGGCAGTGGTGTCTTTGCGGATGTCGCGGGGATAACCCGGCATGACCTGACCCTGACCGGCTCTGGCGATCCCACAATCGTCACCACGGTGGGCGTCACGCCGGAGATTTTTCCTCTTCTGAAAGCCAAACCTCTCGCCGGGCGCTATCTCTTTGACGAGGATGAAAAGCAGGGGGCAGCGCCGGTAGTTCTGCTGAGTGAGGGTCTGTGGCGCGCGCGCTTGGGCGCAAACCCTGACCTGATCGGCAGTTCAATCACTCTGGATCAGCGGCCTTTCACTGTGGTCGGCATCATGCCTGCGAGCTTTCGTATTCCGGTATTTGGAGACGATCAGCAGATTTGGATTCCGGTGATTCAGGATCCTCTCTTCAGCGCGTGGATACCCCGGCGAGAGCTGCATTGGCTGCGCGTGGTGGGACGGATGAATCCCGGAGTCTCTCTTTCACACGCCCAGTCGAAAGCAGACGCAATCAGCAGCACGCTGACCCAGGACTTTCCCGTAGAAAACGGAGGTTGGGACATCCACCTTGCGCCCTTGCAAACCGCAATCAGTGAAGACCTGCGAACTCCACTGCTGGTTCTGCTCGCGGCCTCCGGGCTGGTGCTTCTGCTGGCCTGCGTCAACATTGCAAACCTGCTCCTGGCGCGCGCTACCTCTCGCACACGGGAAGTGGCTCTGCGGCAGGCGTTAGGGGCAAGGCGCGGCCGGATCATTCGCCAATTGCTGACGGAGAGCGCAACGCTGGGCCTGATGGGCGCGATCCTCGGCCTGGC
>DATDGH010000614.1:0-4395 GCA_036522215.1 Candidatus Angelobacter sp.
GGTCAGCATCAACTATCGCGATGGAACGGTGAGTTTCAACGGGGCACGGTAATTAGATTTGTTTTGAGTTTATCCCGATCCGCCCCTTCAGCTCTTGCCGGCAGCCAGTACCAGTAGCTAGGATGCAGCCGCTCTTGTATCATGGCGCATTAATCAAATCAGGAGCGGCATCGGATGATTCGCAAGAGCTTCCTTTTTCTCTTCGTGCTGTTTATCACTTCTCTGTGTCTTAGTCAGGCGAAAAAACAGACCAGGTCAACAAAGACGTCAGAGAAGCAGTCCACGCAGGCAGCGGCGCAGGTAGTTGACCCTTCTCTGTTCAGTGCGATGCACTGGCGGCAGGTAGGACCATTCCGCGGCGGACGTGTGCTGGCTGTAACAGGTGTGCCGGGAGAGCCCAATGTGTTTTATTTTGGCGCTGCCTCCGGCGGGATTTGGAAGTCCTCAGATGCGGGTGCGAACTGGGAGCCGATTTTCGACAGCGCAGACATCGCTTCCATCGGCAGCCTTGCAGTCTCAGCTTCTGACCACAACATCATCTATGCCGGCACGGGCGAAGCCTGCATTCGCGGCAATATCTCTTACGGCAATGGCGTGTACAAATCGCTGGATGGCGGACGCACCTGGAAGAACATTGGATTGCGAGATACGCGGCACATTGGCGCGGTCATCGTTGATCCCAGGAACCCGAACATTGTTTTTGTCGCCGCACTTGGCCACGCTTACGGACAGAATGAGGAGCGCGGCCTGTTCCGCACCCAGGATGGCGGCGGGACGTGGCAAAAAGTCCTCTACAAAGACAACAAAACCGGCGCCATTGATGTGGTGTTTGATCCCAACAATTCCAATACTGTTTTTGCTTCGCTATGGGAGGTGTATCGCACCCCGTGGAGCCTGAACAGCGGTGGAGCCGGTAGTGGCCTCTACAAATCTACAGACGGCGGAAGCACCTGGAGGCGCCTTGAGGGACACGGTCTGCCTTCAGGCATTATGGGGCGCATCGGCGTCTCAGTATCCGGCGCGGACTCCGCGCGGGTCTATGCAATGATCGAATCCAAGGAAGGTGGGCTCTACCGCTCTGATGATGCGGGAGAAACCTGGCTCCGCATGAACGAAGATGGCCGCCTCCGCCAACGGGCCTGGTATTTCACTCACATTTTTGCCGATCCTAAATCGGCGGACACGGTTTACGTGCTGAACACAGGAATGTTCCGTTCGACCGACGGCGGCCGTACGTTTAATCTTCTGCCCGCGCCTCATGGCGACCATCACGGCCTGTGGATTGATCCGGATAGTCCGCAACGCATGATCAATGGCAACGACGGCGGCGCCACGGTTTCCACGGATGGAGGCAAGAACTGGAGCACGCAATACAACCAGCCAACAGCGCAGTTCTACCATGTGATTACCGATAATCGCTGGCCGTACTACATCTACGGCGCGCAACAGGACAACAGCACCATCGCCATTAAGAGCTTCGATGACGACGGTGTGATCGGGCGCCAGGACTGGTTTGCCGTGGGCGGCGGCGAGAGCGGATACATCGCTCCCTATCCTCCCGATCCCGATATTGTTTACGCCGGAGCCGAGTACGTGACAACGCGTTTTGATAAACGCACAGAGCAGGCCTTTGATGTCTCCGTGCTGCCCCTGGATCCTTCCGGCAACGGAGCAGAAAAACTCGAACACCGTTTTCAGTGGACCTCGCCGCTGTTTATCTCTCCGCACGATCCCAACACCATTTACACCGCCGGTGAAGTGATGTTCAAGTCAAGCAATGGCGGCCAGGGCTGGACCCAGATCAGCCCCGACCTCACGCGCAACGACAAAGCCAAGCAGAGGCCCTCCGGCGGTGCTATAACTCTGGACATTACCAGCGTGGAATATTACGACACCATTTTCGCCGCAGCGGAATCTCCGTTGAAACAAGGCGTGCTCTGGGCGGGCACCGATGATGGCTTGGTACAGGTCACTCTGGATGGCGGGCAGAAGTGGACGAACGTCACACCCAAAGAGATGCCGGAATGGAGCATGATCAGCATTGTTGAACCTTCGCACTACGATGCGGGCACGGCTTACATTGCAGTGGATCGCCATAAGCTGGACGATTTCCATCCCTTCATCTATCGCACGCGCGACTACGGCAAGAGCTGGAGCATGATTGCCAATGGCATTCCTCAAGGCTCGTACGTGCGCTCGGTTCGTGAAGATCCGGTACGCAAGGGGCTGTTGTTTGCGGGAACTGAAACCGGAGTGTACTTCTCTGTGGACGATGGAGAAAACTGGCAATCCCTGAAGTTGAATTTGCCTGCTGTTCCCGTCCACGACGTCAACATTCACCAGAATGACCTTGTCGCAGCCACGCATGGCCGCTCTTTCTGGGTTTTGGATGACATAACCCCGTTGCGGCAGATTGACTCCAAGTCAACCGGCGCCGAGATGATCTTGTATAAGCCGGAATCTGCGTTGCGGATCCACTATCCAGACGCGATCGAGCATCGTGGGCCGGTGGGCGACGACGCACCCATGGGAGCGATCATTGATTACTACTTCAAGACCGCTCCTAAGGACGAGGTCAAGCTGGAAATCTTAGACAGCAACGGGAAGCTGGTGCGGCGCCTCTCCAGCCGGGAGAAAAAAGGATTCGAGCAGCCTCCCGAGTGGCCTGACCAGATCAAGGAAGTCACCACCATTCCCGCAGCGGCGGGCATGAACCGCTATGCGTGGAACCTGCGCTGGGAAACTCCAGTACCGATTCCAGGAGCGTTTTATACCGGCAACGGACCACGCGGTCCGCTGGCGTTGCCGGGGAAATACACGGTAAAAATGACAGTGGCGGCACAGAGCCAGACCCAACCTCTGGAAATCGTGATCGATCCACGAGTGCAGAAGATGGATCCTGCCGATCTGCAAAAGCAGTTCGCACTGCAAATGCAGGTGTGGGAAGCCAATACGGAGCTGCATCGGGCGGTGAACCAGATCCGGGAGTTGCACGCGGAGATCAAGGCGATGCAACCGCGTTTTGAGGCCGATCCCAAGCTCAAGCCATTGCTGGAGCAGGCCGACACTCTGGGTAAGAAAATGACCCCAATAGAAGAACAGTTGATCCAGGTGAACATGAAAGGTTCAGAGGCAAACCTGGCTTTTCCAGACATGCTCAATGAACTGTTTGACAGCTTTACATCCAGTCTTGAAGCCGGCGATGGTGCGCCCACACAGCAGCAGTATGACGTGTTCAAGATGCTGCGTGGCAAGCTGGACCAGCAACTGGCAGCGTGGAAGCAGGTCATGGGAACGGATGTGCCCGCATTTAATGCACTGGTAAAACAGACCGATATTCCAACACTTTACGTGACTCCCGCTGGTCAATAGGGTGGGCTAGGCGTATAGTTATCGCCACGCCAAGCCCGGAATTTTGCTGCTGGAGGCATCTTTTTGAGGGAATTAGGAAACAAAAGTGAGGAGGCCGCTACGTACCTTTTCCATGGCCCTAGCGGAGCTTTGCATACCCATTTGCCCCGAAGGAGGCATTCATGAGAGCCATCCTCTTTGTTGATGATCATGAGGTTTTGGCAAGACTGAGCTGTGAAATCCTGGAAATGCAAGGCTACCGCGCAGTAAGCGCCTATAACGGGCAAGATGCCCTGCGGAAATTCGAGGATGAAGAGTTCGACATTCTGGTTACCGACTTCCGCATGGAAGGAATGAATGGCGTTGAGCTGGCACGCAAAGTCCATGAAAGACATCCCGAAGTCCCAGTGATCATCGTCACCGGTTACGATCCTGTTGGCAGCCCTGATGTTGCCGCCTGCCTGCAAAAGGAAGACCTCTTCCCCGCCCTGCTGGAAAAAATCAAGATGTTCCTGGGCGAGAAGGAAGAGAAGCCGCAGGAAGTAAAAACGGCTTAAGCGCAGCTACTAGCTCCTGGCCGCTGGCTTTTGCTGTTTAGCTCCAAATCTACCTCTTGAACAACCACCGTGCTCTTCACCCTAATTAACTGGGACCGCAACCGCGCTCGGCTGGTCCAGTAGACTCGTTCGGGGCTTCGCGAACTGCTAACGACCAAAGTAGCCACCAAATGAGCGAGCTTATTTGTAAGACGATATCAAACGCTCCTTTCAGATGACCTTTGGCGATGGCAACAAAAAGCGCAAAGCCCACTATAAAGTACTGAGCTATCCCCAAGACGATTAGTGAAATAGATTTCTTCCGGCGCAGCTTAAAGAAGATCTTAGGCGCAATCATCAGTACTAACAGACCGGCAACGATGAGTTCTACGGCGTTTCCAAATGCGATGTCGAAGTACGCCAACCGTAAACAGTAATTCGGGACCCTCTTGTCAGCGGCGATCGTAATAGCAAGACCAAACGCCGCAGCTACGGCAATCGCTCCGAT
>DATDGH010000615.1:0-17000 GCA_036522215.1 Candidatus Angelobacter sp.
GGTGAACTCACGGCAGTGATCAAAACAAGGTGCCACAAACTGTCTGAAGGCGAGGATGTGCGGCCGTTCATCTTCGGCTATACATGCGCTAACGAGGTCACAGCCCGCGACCTCCAGCGGAAAGACAACCAGTGGGCCCGCGCCAAGGGCTTTGATACCTTCTGTCCCCTCGGCCCGGTGGTCAGCGATGAACCAGATCCATGGGCCGGTGTGCAAGTGGAGACCAGAATCAATGGCGCCGTCCGGCAGTCAGGAAATACCCGCGATTTCATTTTCCCCCTCGACGTGGTGGTGCGCTTCATCACCAGCTTCATGACCCTGATTCCCGGCGACATCATCCTCACCGGCACTCCGGCCGGTGTAGGACCACTCTCAGCCGGCGACGCAGTTGAAGTCTCCATTCAAGGCATCGGGACATTAAGCAACCCAGTTGTAGGCGAGGAGCCATAAAATCGGGTCATCGGGTCATCGGAAGAAAAACTCTCGGCTCCCTTCCCTGGCTTCCACCTGGCAAGGATATCTATAGCATTTTCAGAAATAATGTACCCTTTCAAAAATGCACTGTCCGGTGGTACCTTCGTAGTAAGGGTTCTTGCTGATTTTCAATGTAACGCTGTGCGCCCTATTCTTCACTAACTAGCAGCAAGCTACGCTCGGCGTAGAGATGTGCGTGTATGAACTCGACACTTCGTTTTTTTCCTGTTATCGCCATAGCAGCCGCGGGTATCTCCGTGGCCGTGACGGTGTGGGCGCGGCGGCGACGCAAGACTCCGGAGCAGCGCGAGCAAGAACGGCGTATGCGCATCAGCGAGGTCGGCCGCATTACTGATGGCACAGTCACTGACGTGAGTGAGCTGGCGCTTAGCGAGACCGGAGAACTGCAACTTTTGATCTATCAATATGACGTTGCCGGCGTAAGCTACGAAGCTTCCCAGGACGTAACCCACCTCCGGCACCTGGTTGATCTGCACACTTGCCGCGTTGGTCTGCCAGCGTCCATCAAGTACGATCCTTCCAATCCCGGCAATTCGATTGTGATCGCGGAAAACTGGACCGGAATCAGGCATTAATCTGGGCACCCCGGGCATCGGGATATCGGTGCATCGGGTCATCAGAAGAAACACCAATACTCCACTCTCAGATACTAGCGATTACCGAAATAAACTATATCGATGATCATCGATATAATAGAGAGTAAATATCTCCCCAAGAATTCGTGTGCGTTCGCGTAAGCGCGCCAATGCGATTATGAGGCGGTGGGGACCTCTTGCTTGGCTTCGACCTAAAAAACGCTAAATTTCAGTTCTGAGCGGTCAGCGCTTCCACGATGCGATCAAAATCCTCCAGTGAGCCGTACTTGAGGATGATCTTTCCTTTGCCCTTGCGGTCCTGAATCTCTACTTTCACTCCGAGGGCCTGTTCCAGGGTCCGGGCGGCTTCGCGAACGTTGGGATCAACTGGCTTTGCGGCGGGCTGTTTGTGTTCGACTTCTTCGGGATTCAGGCTCCTGGCAACCAGATCCTCGGTTTGCCGGACGGAAAGTGCTTTGGCCACGACTTCGCGGGCTGCATGGGCCAGCGTTTCTGGAAATCCCACCAGCGCACACAGCGCTTTTCCGTGTCCAAGGCTAAGCTGGCCACTCTCGATGAGTTCCTGAATGGCATCCGGTAGTTTCAGCAGGCGAATAAAATTGGCAATCGACGCGCGATCTTTCCCGGTCCGCGAGGCGATCTGTTCCTGGGTCAAACCAAACTCACGGCTCAAGCGCTCAAAAGCCCGGGCCTGCTCCATCGCATTCAGATCTTCCCGCTGCAGGTTCTCGATAATCGTGATCTCCATGGCCTGTTCATTGGAGATCTCGCGGACTATCGCTGGGACGGAGGCCTTGTCCGCCAGCTTGCATGCCAGCCATCGTCTCTCACCCGCCACTAGCTGGAAGCGGCCGCTGGCGGTGGGACGCACCACCACAGGCTGCACTACTCCGCTGACTTTTATTGACTCAGCCAGTTCCTGCAGCGCCGCCTGGTTGATGCGACGGCGGGTCTGGTATGGATTGGGGTCAATCAGCTCCAGTAGAATCTCGCGCCCGGAAACTGGGCGTTGCTCCAGCGGAGCAATTCCGATGGCCGTCGCGGACCTTCCTGGCAGGAGTGAATCCAGCCCGCGACCCAGAACTTTGCGTTTGTCAGGTATCAATTTCAGTGCCTCTCAACTCATGCGCTTTGTTTTGCTTCGGGTAGTTCTTCCACCGGCGACTCGGGCACCGCCTGCTTCTGATTCCGCCCCATCAACTCTTTTGCCAGTCGAATGTAGCTCTCAGCCCCACGCGAGTGTACGTCGTAGAGCAAGGCCGGCTTGCCATAGCTGGGCGCCTCTGCCAGCCGGATGTTCCTGGGAATGAATGTCTCAAGCAGCTTGTCGCCGAAAAAAGTCTTGAGTTCCTGTGTAACCTGCTGAGCCAGGTTGGTGCGGTCGTCATACATAGTCAGGACCACCCCTTCAATCTCCAAGTCGGGATTGAAGCCCTGCTTGAGCCGGTCAATGGTATCCAGAAGCTCGCTGATGCCCTCCAGAGCGAAGTATTCAGCCTGCATGGGAATCAAGACCGAATCGGCCGCAACCAGGGCGTTAAGAGTGAGCAGATCGAGGGCAGGCGGGCAGTCAAGGACGACAAACCCAAACTGCTCACGCACGCTTTGCAGGGCCTGGCGCAGGCGGAATTCGCGGCCTTCGGCGCCGACCAACTCAATATTGGCGCCGATCAGATTCTTGTGGGAAGGTAGAAGGGACAATCCTTCGAGCTGTGTGGCTTGAATGGCGGCTGAAGTCTCAACATCGCCAAGGAGCACGTGGTAGGTGCTGAGGCGCTCAGGATCACGGGGAAACCCGAGTCCACTGGTGGAATTGGACTGCGGGTCGCAGTCAATAAGCAGCGCTTTAGCCTCAGCGGCGGCGAAGGAGGCAGCGAGGTTGATGGCGGTTGTCGTCTTGCCAACCCCACCTTTTTGGTTTGCGACCGCGATTACGCGTCCCATCAGAAGTTTGGGAGAAGAGCCAATTGAGACTGTAGCCGAGGTCAAGGGGATGCGCAATAAGGCTTTTCTGTGGATTGTGTGGAAATGTTCCACGGGGAACTATGTTGATCGGGTCATCTGGTCGTCGGGGCATCGGGGCATCGGGGCATCGGGGCATCGGGGCATCGGGGCATCGAAACGAAAACCCAAGGCGTGGATACTGTCAAGGCTGGTTTCATCGGATTCTGGGCAATGTTCCACGGGGAACAATCGCACCAGGATCGGCGCATAACGGTGATCTGCCATACGCATAGGTCATCTGCTTATCGGGATGAAATCAAACATTTCGGTCATTACTATCTTGGTTCCTCTCCTCAGAATCCCCACTTAGGCCCCCTTGAATCGATCAACGACCAGGTTAAATCTTGCTTCTTTGTGCCTTCGCAGTTGCTGCTCAGTCCACTATTATTCGCCTGGTTCCCATGAAATCATCCGCGGCATTAAAAGAGCATCAGGATGTCGGCCAGGGAAGAAAATCAGTTATTAACTATTTATCTACAATTCTGTGAATAATCCCACTTGCATCATAGAAATTGCGGGGAAATGATGTCCAATAGGCTTCCTTGGTGTCAAAAAATTAGCTTTCTGTTCCACTTGTTACTGACTTGGTTCCTACCAAGAGAATGCGCGAATGGCCCCCTGGCATAGAAATAGGCGATTGCCAGTTGATCTGGGAATCCAACCCCTTGGCTTCATCGCTCTGCGAGGCGCCAATCATCAGAGCCAGCCTTCCCCCGGGCGCAACCAACTTGAGCGCGAGCGATGCTGCCTGGGAGAAACGCTCTACTGCACGCATCGTCACCAGTCCTGCACTTCCCGCATAGCTTTCAGCCCGCTGCTGGAATACCTTTGCACTACCCAGCTTCAGGGTGCGCAAGACTTCGTTCAGGAATGCCGCCTTCTTGCCATTGGACTCAATCAAGGTCACCTGCGCCTTCGGCCGTAGCATTGCAATTGGCACGCCTGGAAACCCGGCGCCTGAGCCCACGTCGATCACCGACTCTGCTGATTCAGGTCCCAGGAGGTGAGCAGCGGCAAAGAACGATTCCCCAAAATGTCGCTGCACGATCTCCGCTGGAGCACGCACGGCCGTCAGGTTCACACGCGCATTCCACTTCAGCAATAGATTGATATATATCGATATATTCTCCAGCAGTTTCTGGTCAGGCTCCACAAACGGCCGTAAAAGCGCGGCAATCTCGCGGGTTTGCATGGAATTTTTGTCGCTCCGCTCCAAACCGCTCGAGTGCGCCCTGGCTTGCTTCAATCCTCAAGCTCCTGATGCGCGGGCTTGCGGCGCGTGGCCTCAGCGCTCATTTGAACTTGCGCACGGCGCCGCCTGGAGGGAGCGCCTCCAGCATTTCGAGTATAGTTTTCTTCAGCACAGGATGCCGAAGGTCCGGAGCAATCTCTGCCAACGGTTCCAGCACGAAACGCCTCTCATGGGTTGCCGGATGAGGAATAGTGAGCGCCGCCGTGTCCACGATTGAGTTCCCGAAAAACAGGATATCAATATCGATTGTGCGCGGGCCTTTGGGCTGTATCCTGCGCCGTCCCATTTTTTGCTCGATGTCCAGCACCCGCGCCAGGAGCTGCCTGGGCATCAACTCCGTCTGCATGGCCACCACGCAGTTCAGAAACCACGGCTGATGCTCCATCTCCACCGGCTCGGTTTCATAGAGTGCCGAGCGGGCCACAATCTGCCCCAATTCTCCCAGCCGCGCGATAGCGGCTTGCAGATTGGCCGCGCGATCCCCCAAATTCGATCCCAGCGATAAATAGGCTGTTTTTTTCACGCGAAGAACTCTTTTTGATTCAATATGCCAGACGTTCAGGTTACGTTAGTCACGTAGCAGCGGCCTCAACTTCAGCGTATTTTCGTAGTTTATGGCCCTTGAAGCTCTCCTCCTCAGCCGCGACAATCAAGTTTTGAAGACCATCAGCAGGGTGCTGGATGACGCCAATATCGACGTCCAGGTTTGCTCCAGCTCAGAGGATGCTCTTCAGATATTAAACCGTCACAAATACGATACCTTCGTGGTGGACTGCGACGATGTCCCCGCCGCGCCCCTGGTTTTACAACAACTGCGCAAGGGAAAATCGAACAAGAGCTGCATCGCCTTCGCTCTGGTCAACGGTCGCACCTCAGTGCGCGAGGCCTTTGAGATGGGCGCCAACTTTGTTCTGGACAAGCCTGTATCCGTGGAGCGGGCCATGCGCAGCGTAAAGGCGGCTCAAGGCCTCATCATGCGCGAGCGCCGTCGCTATCACCGCCATCTGGTGAGCGCCAGTGGGGTTATCGTGGTTGACGGCAACACCGAGATGCCGGTCAGCATTATCACCATCAGCGAAGGTGGCGTCTCCATTGAATGCGCGCGCCAGTTGGATAAAGGAGGCGCAGCCCGCCTCAGACTTCTTCTGCCGGGAGCGCTCACCTATCTGGATCTCAAGGGCGAAGTAATGTGGTCAGACACTGAAGGCCGCGCCGGCGTACGCTTTCAGGTGCTTCCCGTGGAAACCAAGAAGTCGCTCGAATCCTGGCTGGAAAAACGCGCCCTGTCCCTGGACAAGGGCGTAATGTTTATCAACGCCACCGTGACGCGCCCAGTTGAATAATCGGATCATCGGGTCACACGAGCTAAGCGGGCTGCGGGCTCAAGGCTGAGGGCTGAACCATTGTTCGTGGCTGGTTGGCTTCGCTGGTTTCTTCCCACAGAGATCGATCTTTCAGCAGACGCGAGACCAGCGCCGTATGCATTGCATGCCCGGCACGGTCGGCAACAATCCTGCCAATCACCTGCTTGCCCAGTAAGGCCAGATCGCCAATCAGGTCCAACGTCTTGTGGCGCACAAATTCATCGGGAAAACGCAAAGGGCCATTCATGACGCCATCCTGAGTCAGCACAATCACGTTTTCCTGGCTGGCACCGCGGATCAAGCCCATGTGCTTCAGGGCCTTTTCTTCGTGCAGGAAGCCAAAAGTTCGTGCTGCGGCAAGTTCTTTGCGGTAGAGGTCGAGCGACAAATCGATTTCAAACGACTGCTCGCCGATGGGTGGAGCAAAATTGATTTTGTAGGCCACCGAGTAGCCGTCAGCCGGATAGGCCGCTATGCACTTGTTTCCATCGCGCACCTCGATTTCACGCAGGATTTTCAAATAAGAGCGTCGCTTGCGCTGCTGCTTCAATCCTGCCTTCAGGATCAGGTCTACAAAAGGTTTGGCGCTGCCATCCAGAATGGGAAGCTCAAGATTATCCAGTTCGACAATTGCGTTGTCCAGGCCGATGCCGATACAGGCAGAGAGCAGGTGTTCGGTGGTGGAAATGAGGACGCCTTTTTTTTGCAAGCTGGTGGCGTAACTGACCTTGGCAACGTTGCGGCCCACAGCTTCAATTTCAAAGCCATCCAGATCAACGCGGCGAAAGACAATGCCAGTTCCCGCTTGCGCGGGCAAGATACGCAGAGTGACGGGCGCCCCGCTATGTAAACCCACACCACGGCACTCCACCTCCGCGCGGATTGTCTGTTCGGTTGGCAAGTGATTAGAGACAAACAGATTACACCGGATTGTAAAGCGAGGGGTGTTGTATTTTTACAACGCTTTCGTGGCTTGTTCGCGACTATTTCTTCTTGATATCGAACTTGGCGCCGGGTTCGAATAAAGAACTCTGCAGGCGGAGGTTGTAGCTGGCTGAACTCAGAAAGTACTGGCGCGTGAGCTCACCATTGCGGGAAATGAGCGTGTTGTAGGGCGTATTCACTCCCTGGATCATCTTCCAGTTATCGTAAGTTTCGCCGATCTCATCGCGATAACCCTGGGCATCGCGGATTACAAAACTTTTCTTAACCGGCAGATGCGTGTCCACGTCAATGGCGATGGTGACGGCATCATTCTGGGAGTTGATGATGGTGATGCGCTCCACATTGTGGTTCTCGACCAGGTTCGGTCCTTCGTCGAAGAGTGCTGTACCCGGCGCATTGAGCCATTGGCGAAGAATAATCTCCAACGCGTGATGGTGACGCTCCAAGGAGATGCGCGCGTTGTAGTCGAGGGTGGGGTTGATCAGGCGAGAGCCGCGAAAAGTGACTTCGTACATCTGATCGCCCAAAGTAAGTTGAATGACATCGCGCTGTTTGGTGAGCTCCCATCGATCCTTATCCGGCCACTGCCAGAAGCGGTGAAAGATATCGCTGCCTTCCGATCTCTCGCGATAAAAGACTCCGTAGCGGCCCTGGAACTCGCCATCTTCGAGATTCAAATAGGCCGAACCACCCAAGGCCTGAATCATGCGATCGATAAATGCACGCGCCTTTTGCTGGTTGCTTTGCGCAGATTCGCGAGAAGCGGATGGCTGCTGGGTCGCGAGGCTCGCACAGAGCAGGAACAACACAGAACACCGCAGCCAAATTTTGAAAAATCTAACGGTCACAGGATATTGACTCCTAGTTGGGCTGGATGGCTTCCTGAGCTACGTATCCGTGCTTTTTAGCCGCGGCTAAAGCCGGAACATTGGGAGCTCCTATTTTCACGGGCTCTAAAGAACCCGTCCCCGGACTGAAGTCCGGGGCTTCCACCTTTCCAGACCAGCAACTCTAAAATGGCTCTAGCCTACTAAAACCGCGCCGCCATTGACATTCACGATCTCCCCGGTAATGAATCCGGCATGTGGTGTACACAAAAACAGCACCGTGGCTGCAATCTCCTCCGGCTTGCCTACGCGTCCCAGCGGAATTGTGGCGAAGACCCGCTTGCTGATTACAGGATCGTGCAAGGCCGGCGCAGCCATCTCTGTCTCCACCCAGCCCGGAGCCACGCAATTTACATAGATGCCGTGCCGCGCCAATTCGGTGGAGAGCCCTTTGACCATGCTGATCACCGCGCCCTTACTGGCGGCGTAATCGCAATGAAAGGCCTCGCCACGCTGCCCTGCAGTAGAGCTGATGAGCACAACGTGGCCTCCAGCGCCGCGTTTCTTCATTTGCGCCACACCGTACTTGACCAGGCCAAAGATGCTATCCAGATTGATGGCCATGGTGCGCCGCCATTGCTCTTCTGTCATTTCGTCGATGGCGATGTCGTCTGGGGGCCAGATTCCGTGGTTGCCCACAATGATGTCCACCCTCCCGAAACGTTCCACCGCTTGATTTACGAGTTGCCCGGAAGCCTCCGCCGACGAGAGATCGGCCTGCACAGCCGCACATTGCGCGCTGCCACCACATTCATTCACCAACTTGTCTGCCTGGTCCTTTGCCCGCTGATAATTGAAGAGGACCTTGGCGCCCGCGGTGGTAAAAGCCCGCACAACTGCCGCTCCGATACCGCGCGATCCACCTGTTACAACTGCGACCCGGTCGTTGAGTGACAGCAAGATCCCTTTTTCAGGCATACAACAACGATAACCCAGTAGGCCACAGCCTCGCCACCAGCTAGACCGGATTGAATAGTGTGTGACTTTCGGCTGCATCGCTCGTGGAGGCAATCGGGTCATCGGGTCACCACCACCCCGCCACGCGAAGCACGCGTCGGGGACCCCGGTCGTCGGTTCATCGGTTCATCGGAAAACCGTTGACGTGAGCATCCACTTTGACGAAAAAAGCATTTGTTGACTCTAAATGACTTAGAAGGAGTCACAGGACAGCCTCGCCACCGGTAGACCGGATTGAACAAACTGTGACTTTTAGGGCAACGACAAAACTTAAGATTGTGGGCCACGCGAGGCAGCTTGGAAGACGGTAGGGATCCCTCGCTCCGCTCGGGATAAACTACATCGCAAGTCATAGGCCACGCCACAGTTAAATCGAGTCAGGTTTCCAATCGCGGGCGGCGTCGATGAAACTTCTAAACAGTTTTTGCGAACTCTCGTCCTGAGCGAAATTGCGTTCTGGATGCCATTGCACTGCCAGAACATAGTGCCCCGGCAATGTTCCTTCAACCGCCTCGACCACACCATCGCCGGGACTGCGCGCGACTACGCGCAAGGCATCGCCGGCAACGTCGGCGGCCTGATGGTGGCTGGAATTCACGTCCAGCCTGGGACTGCCAAGGTCGCGAGCGAGCAGTGAATCCGGGACAATTTCCACTTCATGGCAGGGCGCTGTCTTGTCGACCGGTGAATGGTTCACATTGGTTTCAATGTGCTGGAGCAGCGTGCCGGTCCGCCAGACATTCAACGACTGCAGTCCATAGCAAATTCCAAATACCGGTTTGCGCATGTTGTACGCATCCTGGAGGAGGAGCTCATCGGCCGCGTCGCGCAAGGGATCAGCGGTGGTGGTTCGGGGATGCGGCCTGGCGCCAAATTTCTGTGGGTCAACATCCGCTTTGCTTCCGGGCAGTAGAACTGCAGAACAGGCGGTGATCCGCCGCGCAATTTCCTGGGGAGAGAGCTCAAGCGGGATGAGCACAGGTTCCCCGCCGCTTTCTTCTATTGCCTGAAGATAAAAGGGCAGGGCCCGATTGCTGTATTCGCGGTCGTACGAGCAGGGCTCGGGAATAGCGATGCGGGGCTTCATTCATTTCTAGTTTGTAAGGTCAGGCTGCCGGTTGTCAAAGCCAACTCCCAAGGTTGTGGGCGCGATCAAACCGTTTGGTAGTAACATTAGAGCGTGTGAGGTAGCACGATGCGCAATATTTTTGCCACGCTGCTGCTGGCAGTGCTGTTCAGCCCGGCTGCTTACAGTCAGTCTTCCACTCCCCGCCCACCTAACACTCCTCTACCGCCCGGCGAAAGCAGTTCACAACAGGTCCAACCGCCCTCGGTGCCTCTGCCTCCGGATTCTCCCATGCCGGATCTTGGGACCTTGCCACAGTCGCAAGACAAGAAGCAGTCGGCCGTAAAGCGGAAGGTCCAAGAGCTGGTTCCTCATTGCCTGAACATCATCTGGGCTTTTCACACTTGCTGGTCACAACCACCAGCTCCGAAACCTCAACCAGGAGTCAGCCCTACGGACGATCCTGAGTTTGCCAAGGACATGGATGTCGGCGATTTCTATCTGACTGAACGAAGGAACTACAAAGGCGCAGAGCTGCGCTTTCGCGACGCTCTTGAACATAAAGCAAACGATCCCACCGCGACCTTCAAGCTGGCACAGTCTCTCGAAGGCCTGGGACAGGCGGACGAGGCCCGCGATGATTACGCAGCCTACCTGAAACTTGACCCTAGCGGGCACTTTGTCGATCAGGCCAAAAAAGCGCTGGATCGACTTCAATCAAAGAACGCTGACAAAGTGAAGGAGTCTCCTACTCACAAAGATCCACGTCGACTCTGAACGCGAGGATGCCACTGACATTGGCTGACATTCGTGGAGCAGTGAGCGTCCTGCGCCGCTATCTTTCTCCTTCACGCCTACTTCTGGCCGATTCACTAACGAAGAGAGTAGGGCATCCCGTATATCTGAAAATAGAAAGCGACCTTCCTACGGCTTCTTTCAAGGTACGCGGAGCTATTGTAGCCCTCGCGGATCGACTCTCGCGTTCCGAGGTCACAGAAGTTGTGTGCTCAAGCACAGGCAACCATGGCGCGGCGGTGGCCTATGCGGCCCGGCAGTTTGGTGTGCGGGCCACGGTTTTCGTTCCCCAAAACCCAAATCCAATCAAGCGCGCCAGGATTGAGTCTTTGGGCGCCGTGATTCGCGAGGGTGGTCGCGATCTTTCAGACGCCATTCAGGCGGGTTGCGATTACGCGGCCAAAAAAGGCGCTTATTTCCTGAGCGATGCCACGGACAAGGTATTGCCTGCGGGTCCCGCAACCATCGCCGTAGAAATTCTTGACCAACAGCCACAGACTCAAGCCATTTACGTGCCGGTTGGAGATACTGCTTTGATTCGGGGGATTGCAAGCGCAACCAAATTACTTCAACCGCAAATAAGAATCATCGGCGTGCAGGCGGAGGCGGCGCCTTCCTATTACTTATCCTGGAAGCAGCGGCGGCCGATAGAAACACCCGATTGTCAGACAATTGCTGATGGGCTCGCGACGCGAACGCCACAAGGTCCTAACGTTGACGATATTGTGAATTTGGTTGACGATTTCCGTCTGGTATCGGAAAAAGGTCTCCAGGAGGCCATCAAGCATCTGCTTCTCCGGGAACACCTTCTGGCAGAGCCCGCCGGCGCTGCAACTACCGCAGCTCTGTTGAACGATGGAACTGCGCAAGGGCTGACGGTGCTGATCTTAAGTGGCGCAAACATTTCAGAGGACGTGCTCCGACTGTCACTTTGCCACTAAATTAGATCTAGCGTTGAGGACACGCCCGGCATTTTGGTCGTGTTTTGCAATCGGGTCATCGGTGCATCGGGTCATCGGGTCACCACCACCCCGCCACGCGAAGCGCGCGTCGGGGACCCCGGTCATCGGAAGAAAGACCAAAACTGCTCCAGAGCAGAACCAGCGTTGGTGTAGCCCATCAAAGTCTGTGAGCCACCGGTTCATGGCCTTTGGGCTACAGCTTCGCTGTTTTTTCTTTAGAGTATTTACAGTATTGGTGTAGCCCGCTCTTATAAAGCGCTCCGCTCCAACACTGGGAACTGCGCGCTGGCCTTCGGCAGAAAAGAAGTGGTTCCTTTCTAATCGTTTATTGCCCCGACTGAAGTCGGTGCCACCTCTGGAAACTCGAACCTACCATTGTGAACAAGACGTGCCGCCCCTGTCCGGGGCTTGAACTCGTTTTTTTGCTTTCCCAGCCCTCACGGGCTGGGCTAAGTAATTTCGCGCCTCCGGCGCTGCGTCTTTGTGGTTCCTTCTTTCTCGATTCTAGGATCTAATTTTTTGGAACCACCTGATTTGCCAGAGCCTCTGGTTTACGTAAGAACCCCACAGGGCGCTTGGCGCTGATACAAATCCCGCGTCGTGATGGTCTACAGCATCTCTGAAAATGCTCTAGCTTTGAGGAATCGGGCTCATTTCGCGACTACGGGTGCTCACAACCAACCCAAACGCATTCATTTGTCCCACTTGTTACTTTCTAGATTCGTGCCCTTTCGGGTTCCGCACCCTCTGATCGGAGTAACGATGTGTTGCTGTAATAGAGATCAGCAATTGCCTTCCGCGCCTTTTCCGTGAGCACATCGGTCGAGCGGATGTTCATTCCTTGAGTTGCTATGGGTTCACCCACCAGAAGGCGCACCGGATGCGGGCGTATGTGAAAGCTGTTGATGGGAAGAGTCTCGTAGGTCCCGATGAGCGCCATGGGCACCACATCCACTTGTGCTTTGATGGCCAGATAAAACGCTCCACCCATGAACGGTTGCAATTGACCGTCGGCTGAGCGCCCGCCCTCGGGAAAGATGACAATGGGCATACCAGCGCGCAAGTTCTTCACCGCGCGGCCAATGCTATGAACGGATTTGCGCATATTCTGTTGATCAACCGCAATTTGTCCTGATCGCCGCAGATGCCAGCCCATGAAGGGATAGCGGAAAAGCTCCTTTTTGGCCAGAATCCTGAATTGAAAAGGAAGATATTTGTACAGCACGGGAATATCCAGCGCGGAGAGATGGTTCACCGCGTAGATATGTGCTTTGCGGGTATCGATTTTCTCCAGACCTTCCACCCGCACCTGAGCGCCGATGGTACCCAGAATCATCCGCGACCACAGGCGAGCAAATCCATGCTGAATGCTTCCATCGCGATCAAAGAATGAGGAAAGCAGCGAAAGAAAGCCAAGCACAATGGTGTAAAACCAAATCAGCGGGTCCCAGAAGAGAAATGAACGCATCCGCGAAAGCCATATGATCGGGTCATCGGATCGTCGGGTCATCGGGTTCGCTGTCGCTCCGGCTCACGTCTGTTGATTCGCTTCGCTCACGTCTGCCTAAAGGCCCGCGGTCCGCCGCGCGGCGGATCGCTAGACGCTGATACCCGGTTCGCCACTTCGCTAAAGAAGCGAAGCGACGAACCGACAATGTAAATTGAGCCCGAGACTACCACCACGCCTTTTTTATCTGTCAGCGTCCTTGCCTGGTCCAAGGCGTCCTGTACGCTGTGGGCGCGGACGATCTCTGCTCCTGTGTGTTGCGCCATTTCCGCAATCTCGTCGGGCGAGGCTGCTCGCGGATTGTCTGCACGAACTGCGATGACCCGCTCCATGAGCGGAAAAAGAATTTCTGCAATCTCCTGCACTGCCTTATCGCGCATCACACCAAAAACCATCGTCAATCTGCGGTCCGGATAGAAGGTAGAGAGCGCGGAGCGCAGCGACCATGCGCCCGCGGGATTATGGGCGACATCCAGCACTGCTTCAGGAAAATCCGCCGTGGCCGGTATTACCTGAAATCTCGCCGGCCACTCCGTGTTCCGAATCCCCGCTTCCACATGCTCAGGAAGAATTTTGAATCCGCAGTGGTTAAGCTGCTCCGCAGCCGTAATGGCCAAAGCCAGATTGCGCAGTTGATGCCGGCCCAGGAGCGGCGAATCGACCATGATGGTTCGCCCCATGTAGTCCAGCAGAAAGCGAGTACGCGCGGCCGAGGACGAAGCTTGAGAACCAGCTACTTCGGCTTCGGGCGTGACGGGTGGCATCTGTTTGACCGCACTCACAGGACGGGCGTCGCACTCGAGAATGGCGTGGCCCAGGGCATCGTTCACCTGAGGATGCTGGGGAAGAAGCACGACAACACCGTTGCGGCGGAGGATCCCGGCTTTTTCGCGAGCAATCTCCGGCAGCGTGTCGCCGAGAAATTTTTGATGGTCAAAATCAATATCAGTAATCACAGAGATGCATGGATCAGCGATGTTGGTAGCGTCCAGCCGCCCCCCCATGCCCACCTCCAGCACTGCCAGGTCGACGCCGCTGCTGGCAAAGTACTCGAACATCATGGCGGTAAGCATCTCGAAGAAACTTGGATGCCACGGCAGCTCTCCTCGGGCTACGAGTTGTTGTGCGGCAGTCTCGACTCGCTGGTACATCTCCGCAAACTCGATATTGCTGATGGGCTCACGATTGATCTGAATGCGCTCATTGGCCTCTATCAAGTGCGGAGAGGTGTACAACCCAGTGCGATAACCCGCGGCCTGAGCGATTGCCGCCAACGTGGCTGCGGTCGAGCCTTTCCCGTTGGTGCCTGCGATCAGCACGGCAGGCAACCTGCGCTGGGGGTTCCCCAGCGCCTGCGCCAGCACGCGCATGTGCGCCAGATCGAACTTGCGATCACTGATCAGCTCATGACCCAGCGCCAGCAAGCTGGAGACTGCGGATTCGTAGGATACAGACACAGAGATCAGGCGTGATTGGGCGTCATGAATTCCAGGGCCCGGGCGATATAGGCTTTCATATCCTTGCGGTGCACTACTGCATCCAGCATTCCATGCTGTAAAAGGAACTCGCTGCGCTGAAAGCCTTCCGGCAGCTTCTGTCGAATGGTCTGCTCGATCACGCGCGGGCCGGCAAAACCGATCAGCGCGCCCGGTTCGGCAATGTTGAGGTCGCCCAGCATGGCATAGGAAGCCGTGACACCGCCGGTGGTGGGATCGGTGAGCACAGAGATGTAAGGGACACGCGCATCATCCAGGCGGGCGAGAGCAGCGGAGATTTTTGCCATCTGCATGAGGCTGATCACTCCCTCCATCATGCGGGCGCCGCCCGAAGCTGAGACCACGATGATGGGCTTTCGCTGTTTCCACGCACTCTCGATGGCGCGGGTAATCGCTTCGCCTACCACCGCTCCCATACTCCCGCCGATAAAGGAATATTCCATGGAGCTGACCACGACAGGACGGCCCTGGAGCGTACCTTCGGCATTGACGATCGCATCTCTCAGGCCAGTTTCTGACTGGCCCTTTTGCAGGCGCGCCTTGTAGGGACGGGTGTCAGAAAAATTCAAGGGATCAGTCGACGCGAGTTTTTCATCCTTGACCTGGTAACTGCCTCCATCGAGCAACAGCGCAAGGCGCGCCTGGGCGTCGATGCGGAAATGAAAATCGCATTTGGGACAGACGTTGAGGTTTTCCTCCAGCTCTTTTTTCCAGATGATCTGCCTGCATTCGTCACACTTGACCCATAGTCCTTCAGTGCGCACACGTTTTTCCTCAGAGGTCTGGATTTCGGTCGATTCTCGCTTAAACCACGCCATAGTTTTGCAATTAGCAATTGGCAGCTAGCAATTGGCCCTTAGCCTTTGGCCTTTAGGCAAAACCGCACACCGCTAAACTCAGCTTTGAACGCTTAAATGCTTAACTTCGTTTGAATATTTCACGGTTGCAATTCTGCCGGGTGCAGCCAACAAAAGCCAAAGGCCAAGAGCTAAGGACCAAAGGCTAATACTCAATCCCTCGTTGCGCCATCACGCCTTTTTCATAGGCGTGTTTAACCTGTTTCATCTCGGTGACGGTATCAGCCAACTCTACGATTGTCGGATGCGCATTCCGGCCCGTCAAGATCACATGCACCTGATCAGGTTTGCGTTTGAGCGCCTCTGCTACCTTGGCTGGATCGAGCATGCCGTAACTGATGGCATAGTTGATTTCATCCAGGATGACCAGGTCCCACTGCCCGGAGTTAATTGCCTGCCGCGCTTCTTCCCACGCATCTTCCACCAGGCGGATATCTTCAGGATCAGTTTCAGCGCCGCCCACCTTCACAAACCCGCGTCCCATCTGCTTCATCACGAAGTTAGCGCCAAAAGCCTTAACGGCATCCAGCTCGCCGTAATGCCACGAGCCTTTCAGGAATTGCAGCATCAACACCTTCATACCGTTGCCCACGGCCCGCAGCGCCGTACCCATGGCTGCTGTAGTCTTCCCCTTGCCCGGCCCGGTATTCACGATGATAAGACCACGATGTACGTCAGTCATGGTCTTTGTATCGAAAGTTACGAGGATTCTGCTTGAGTTGTAGTGAAGGCAGTTTCGCTCTGCGAAGAATTTGGTAATTGGGTAATTTCGTAATTGGGTAATTGAAAACGCAAAAGCAGATTCCTCGGAAGGACAATATGCGCTGGATGCGCGGAGTCTCTTCCGATGATCCGGTGACCCGATGACCCGATGACCCGATTCTCACTCTCATCATGCTGATGGCGCCGCGTGTTCGCTTGAATCCTGGAACTAGTGTCCAGTGTGATACGGATGTCCCTTTAAGATTGTAAATGCACGGTAGATTTGCTCCAGCAAAACCACTCGCGCCAACTCATGGGCCAGTGTCATTTTGCCGAAAGAGAGGATCAAATCTGCGGAAGCACGGGCTTTGTCGCTGAAGCCGTTGGCCGGGCCCACACCGAAAACCAGGTTTTGGGTGCCCCGGTCCTGCTGGTCGCGTAACAGGTCGGCAAATTCTTCTGAGGTAAACTGGCGGCCACGACCATCTAAGAGCACGAACACCGGCGCTGTTCGGCCGGAGGCGCTGTCTGCCAGCTTGAGCAAGGCGGCCTCATCGGCCATTTCATGAGAAGCGGTCTGCACATAGCGCGAAATGCGCTCCAGGTACTCTTCCGTGAGTGATTGAATGGCGGGCTCTTTGGTCTTCCCTATCCACGCGATCTGAAGTTTCACCCTCGGATTCTAGCATTCGGCACTTACCAGCCAGGGAAAGCTCACCACCGATGACGCTGATTAAACTGATCGGCACTGATCACGACATCAACCGAACGTGACAATTGTCATTTTCAGATTCTGACATCCTCCACTTGTCTGCTTCACCGCCGGGCTTGATACTCGAAACTGAAATGACGGAGGACCCAAAGACAATGAAATCTGGTTTTAGAAGAATAACGAGCCTCACGCTTCTGCTTCTCCTGACTGCTGTCGCGCCGGCGGGGACAGCGGGCGCCGCACAAAACGACGTCGTCATCCGCAACGTGCGCATCTTCGACGGCACACGTGTGATTCAGAAAGGCGACGTGTGGGTGCAGAACGGTCTGATTAAAGCAGCCGGCACAAAAGTCAATGCGCCCTCCGGTGTACGCGCGATCGATGGCACTGGCGATACGCTCCT
>DATDGH010000616.1:0-12598 GCA_036522215.1 Candidatus Angelobacter sp.
GCTGGTACTCGCCAGACTCAGCGGCATGGCGAAAGTAGGTCAGCAGGACATCCACGCCCAGTTTGCTGGCTACCTCCCCGGCCGCCTGTCCACCCATGCCGTCGCAAACCACGAAGATGCCATAACGCAGGTCGTATCCGAAGTTGTCTTCGTTGTTGGTGCGCACGCACCCCACATCGCTCTTTCCGGCAACTTCAACGGCAAGCGTCATCTATTTGTCGCTTTGTCCAATTGTCTCTTTGTTCAATGGTCGCTTTGTCCAATTGTCGGTTTGTCCAAACCACTGAGAATATTATGCTTGCTCAAGAAAATCTATCATTGAACCGGGGAACAGGGAACGGGCTATAGTTGGAGGCGCCAGCCAGCCCGGCAAGCCACAAACAAAAAGAAGTGTGGCACGGCTCGGTAGGCCCCAAATAAGAATCACCCGCCTATATGCACCATGCTGCGGGAGGGCTTTACGAAGCCTGGTTCGCCAATATGGTGGCGGGCTTCCTTCTGGTCTACAACGGAGCTGATGTAGCCGGCGAGTTCGTCGTCGGTGGCTCCTGAGTACATGCGGGAAGCAAGGTCGTGATCCAGCAGAGAAAAGAGGCAAGTCCTGATCTTGCCATCTGATGTCAGGCGGATGCGGGAACAGTGACCGCAAAAGGGGTGG
The DNA here is from genome assembly GCA_036522215.1 of Candidatus Angelobacter sp. Lineage (GTDB taxonomy): Bacteria > Acidobacteriota > Terriglobia > Terriglobales > Acidobacteriaceae > Angelobacter. The sequence goes on from DATDGH010000616.1 coordinate 659, forward strand.
GACACCGGCGCGATGATGCCGATCTCGCCCAGGCCATCGTCAAAGGTGTAGCGGCGTGCCGTCTCACTCAAACCGTTGGGAAGCTGGCGCACGGGACGAAATTTGTTCAAGGCCTCCAGGATTTCATCCATGGCGACCACGACTTGCGGCGACCAGACCCGGTCTTCTTCCAGCGGCATGAATTCGATGAAGCGGACGACCACGCCTTCTTGGCGGGAGAAGCGGGCGAACTCCACGATCTGGTCCTCATTGAATCCCCGTAGAAGCACGCAGTTGACCTTGACCGGATCGAGTCCGGCGCGCCTGGCTGCGCGAATCCCGGCGAGCACATTTTCGAAGCCGTTGCGAACGCGGGTGATGCGCGCAAATCTCTCCGGATCGACTGCATCCATGCTGACCGTGATGCGCCGCAACCCGGCAGCCTTCAGTGGCGCAGCCAGGTCCGGCAACAAGTGTCCGTTGGTGGTAACAGCCATATCAAGTTGATCACCGGCAGCAGTGCGCAGCTTGGCCAGATCCTTTACAAACTCAACCAAGCCATTGCGGAGAAGCGGCTCACCGCCGGTAATCCGGACTTTCTCAATGCCAAGTCGAACAAAGACCTTCACCATCCGCAGGTAGTCGGCAATAGGCAGATCGGCGTAGAGTGCTCCTTCATTGCCGGTCCTGCAATAGACGCAACGATAGTTGCAGCGGTCAGTAATGCTGACGCGCAGGTCAGTGATGGGTCGGCCGTGTTTGTCATGTAAGTGCAAGTAGTTAGTAATTAGCAGTTAGTAATTAGCAAAACCAAATGCAAAAGCAAAAACAAAATCAACAGAGCAACACTGCAGGATTTGCGGAAGACAGGACAAGAAAAGGAGGTACAAACTGCGGTTCCTTTCCAAGCATGGGAGGCCCAGATGTTTCCACCGTGGACCCTTGTCCTTGCAAACCTTTCAGCAAGGAGCCGCCGCAATGGCCAAGGTATGCCTGAAGGCCGGGAGCGGTCGGAACCTATGGAGATAGTATACATCCGAGAGGACAGGCCATAGCCCGCCACCGGCTTTGCCGGATTGAATAATCTGTGACTCTTTGGCAAGCAAATTGGTAGCGTGCGCAATCGGGTCGTCGGGTCATCGGGTCATCGGAAGAAAAACCCAGTGCCTTGCTGTCCTTCTCAGCCGAGGGTGGCTAAGGGCCGCCTGGGGCCGCCATTTGACATTTCCCTGACCGCTAGGCAAACTACCGATTCGCATTTCCCGCGAGATTCGCCGATAATTCAATCCAGACATAAGTCTGGTTCATAACGCAGTGGACAGCCGCGCGAAAAACCGGGTTACGTACACGCTGGATTCAACCCTGGAAAGCGTCAACAGGGCGGAGCAAACGGCATTTGAGGTCGCCGTTAAATGGGGATTTGATGAGGATGCGCAGCATCATATCTCCATGGCTGTCCGGGAAGCAGCGGTGAATGCTGTATTGCATGGAAATGCCTATGATCCGAACAAGAAGTTCTTTATTGCCTATGAAATGACGCCGGCATCGCTGGTAATCACGGTGACCGACCAGGGCAAAGGGCTGAATCCGGAGTGCATCCCGGACCCGCTGGCGCCGGACAATCTGATGAAGGCATCAGGGCGAGGTATCTTTCTCATCCGTTCTTTCATGGATGAGGTGACGATCAAGAATCTGGATCCGGGCACCGAGGTTACACTGGTAAAGCATGTAGGCCGTGAGGCCGCGAATTCCAAGGAGGGATGAAGTGAGCTTGAAATCGAGCAACAGGCAGGTAGACGGGGTCACAATTGTTGATCTCAGCGGCCGTATTACCCTTGGCGAAGGCAGCATCGTGCTGCGTGACACGGTTCGTGATCTGGTGGGCAAGGGGCGCAAGAACATCCTGTTGAACCTGGCTGACGTTACTTATATTGACAGCTCGGGCATCGGAGAACTGGTGAGCGCTTTTACCAGCGTCCGCAAGGAGCAAGGCGAGTTGAAGCTGCTCAAGCTGACCAAGAAGGTCCATGACCTACTCCAGATCACCAAACTGTACACAGTTTTCGATATCAAGGATGACGAGGCGGACGCTATTCAGTCGTTTCCGAAAGCAAGCTAGCCATTAGCCTTTGGCGCTTAGCCGTTAGTAAAAGCAAAGTCAACAACAGAGGCAAAGCTCGCTCCGGGAGGCCGTTCGCTGGGCGAGGATGACGAGCCGGAGGCGCGCCTCCAGCACCTGGTGATTCGACTATTCGGTTCATTCGCGTGAACTCACCACTCGCGTCAGCGGCAGCGCGAACTTTGCTCCATAGATCAGAATCACTCCTGACAATCCTGCTGCGATAAATGTTGCCCAGAAGCCGGTCTGGAGTGAGCTCATATCAGAAATTTTGCCGATCAAGGTGGGCGAAAGTGCGTCTCCAAGAAGATGGATCACGAAGATGTTGATTGCCATGGCTGTGGCGCGAATGCCTGGCGCAACCGAGTTCACCAGAGCAGCATTCACCGGACCGGTATTGATGAGCAGGAAGAATTCAGCCACAAACATGGCCGGGAACATGACTTGTCCGGTGAAATAAATGGCCATGATCATCAGAGGCACTGATACCAGCATGGCCACGCCGGAAAACGAGTAATAGGCGCCGGCATAGCGTTTCAGCAGCCGGTCGCCGGCCCAGCCGCCAATCAGGGTGGCGACAATTCCGTTAAAACAGGTGATGGCGCCAAAGATCGTGGTTGCCTGCGCCAGGGATAGAGATCGAACGCGAGTAAGGAAAGTAGGTATCCACGCCTGGAGACCGCCCATGGCGAAGGTGTACATCGCCAGCCCCAGGGTCGCGGTCACAAAAGCACCATTTCGCAAGAGGCCAGGAAGAGTTGCGCGGACGGCGGATGCATCCACCACCTCTGTGTGGCCGCGAGGAGGTTCAGGCAGAAACCAGAACGCCAGCGCCAGCACAAAGCCGGGAATGCCGGCTACAAGAAAAGGCGGACGCCAGTCGTGAAAATGCTGCCCCATGGCTCCGCCCAGCAGATAGCCGACTGCTGTTCCAAAGGGCAATCCTGCGGAGAAGATGGCCATCATGCGCCCCCGGCGTTCGGGGGGAAACAAATCGGCCACCAAGGTGGGAGCGATGGAGGCATAGCTGGCTTCGCCGATGCCTACCACGATGTGGCGGAGCATCAGTTCGTTGAAGGTGTGCGTGATCGCAGAGAGGAAAGTGAACCCGCTCCAGATCATGATTCCCACGGCGATGATGTGCCTTCGGCTGTAGCGATCCCCCAAGTATCCGACCAGCGGCGCCGCGCACATATAGAACCAGAAGAAGGTTGCAGTGAGCAATCCGATCTGTGTGTCGTTGACGTGGAACTCGTCTTTAACCAGGCCCTGCACCGCCCAAAGCACAGAACGGTCAATGTAATTGAGAACATTGATTGCAGTAAGCAGCGCAAGCGTCAGGCGGGGATAGAGTTTGGGCTGCATTCGAGCACTTGTAGTTTATCCCGATGGTAAAAGCAAAGGCGATTTTTAGCCGCGAATTAACGCGAATAACGCGAATAAGAGCCAAAGGAAAAATGTTTAGCCAATCTCGGATATTTCCGGCGGAACTGCTAAGATCGCTTTGGCCTGGGCCAGCGTACTTCTACCGTTGTCCCGATTCCGCCGCGGGGACGGAAGATTCCTTTTACGATCGCCCACTTGGGCCGGGCCGCGCGCGCTACATCTTCCAGAACCTGATTGACGATGTTCTCCTGAAAGATTCCGAGGTTGCGGTAATGGAGAAGATATTCCTTGAGTGATTTCAGTTCCAGGCAGAGCTTGTCCGGCATGTAGCGGATTTCCAGCGCTCCAAAATCCGGCAGGCCGGTCTTGGGGCACACCGAGGTGAATTCAGGCACGTCCACCACAATTTCGTACGCTGGGAACTGGTTTGGCCAAGTGTCAATGGCAGGGAATTTGTGACCGAGTCCAGCCTTGGCGTGCTGCTCGGTATAGCCTGTGCGGTTCGTCATTGCCCCCATTGTAATCGGGGCATCGGGGTATCGGGATATCGGGGCATCGGAAAAACAAAGACTAAAGACAAAAGCAAATCAAAACGCGAGGAAAACAGCAGGCCTTCGAACTGTGGTCCGGCTCAAAAGGAAGCTTGATTTCGGTGACTTTACACTGGGCACGGCATCTACTGAGGGGAACAGTTTCAGCAATTCTTATTTATCTCGGCGGTTCAGTGACCGCCAGGAATGTGGCGGCGCGCGAATTTGTGCGCTCGGCTGAATCTGCTTGTTTATACTTAGAGTTGAAAGAATGGTGAAAGTTAAAAGCAGCTTTTTGGAGCGCAATCACCTGCTGATCGCAGCGGCGATCATCGCGCTTTTTGTGTTTTCCGGCTGGTTAATGCGCCGCAGCGTGGTTGCGGTGCGCGCTGAAACAGTTACCCGCCAGGCCATTGCCAGCATTATTTCCACCAACGGAAAAGTCGAGCCGGTACAGAATTTTGAGGCCCACGCGCTGGCCCAGGTCAGGGTGAAGCGAGTGTATGTGCGCGAAGGCGATGCAGTGAAGAGCGGGCAGCCTCTGATCCAACTTGATGATTCAGATGCCCGAGCCCAGGCCGCGAAAGGGCTGGCCCGGCTTCGCTCAGCGGAGGCCGACCTTCATGCCGTTGCCGCGGGCGGAACGCAGGAAGAGCTGCTGACCAACCGGTCGGATATGGTAAAAGCCCAGGCGGAGCACGATGCCGCTGAACGCAATTTGCAGGCAGTACAGCGACTTCAGCAGTCGGGTGCAGCGTCGCCGGCTGAGGTAGAGGCGGCACGCAATCGCCTGCAAAAAGCTGACGCGGACTTGCAGCTCCTGAAGTCCAAGTTAACAGGCCGTTTTTCCAATCCGGAGATTGCCAAGGTGCAGGCTGCAGCGGAAGAAGCGCGTACCGCATACGCCGCTGCCGAGGAAGTACTGAAGAACTCGCACATTACCGCTCCCTTTTCAGGCGTGGTTTATCAGCTCAGAGTGAAAGCCGGCTCTTTCGTCACTTCCGGAGATCTTCTGCTCCAGATGGCCAACTTGAATGATGTCCAGGTGCGGGCTTTTGTGGACGAACCCGATATCGGCAAGCTGGCCCGGGATGAAAAAGTGGACGTCACCTGGGACGCTATTCCCGGCCGCACATGGCAGGCAACGCTCACCAGAATTCCTACTGCAGTCACCACTGTGGGGACGCGGTCTGTGGGCGAGATCACCTGCGAAATAGCAAATTCCGACCACAAACTTTTGCCGAATGTAAACGTCAACGTGAGCATTGTTACCGCCAGGCGGGAGAGTGCGCTCACGGTCTCGCGCGAAGCTGTGCACGACCTTGATGGCAGGCGCGTGGTTTACGAAATTGAGAATGGCAAGATCAAGTCCAGAGATGTGCAAACCGGCACCTCCAGCCTCACCAGGGTGGAGATCTTGAGCGGCCTCAGTGAGGGATCACAGATTGCGCTGGGAGCTTTGAACGCGCAGTCGCTGCACAACGGCCTGGAAGTGAAGGTGGTCGAACGTTGAGCCGTTTTGCGGGTGTGAGCGATGTGAATCCCACGAAGCGGGATCGAGCCGAAGGCCGGCAGGCGAAATCCCGCCACCACAGCTCAGTGGTGCGGCCACAACAGAGCAGAAGATGGTTTATTCCACTCCTGGCGCCCCTCGCATTTATCTTTCTTAGCATTCTCCCGCTTAGCATCCCCCTGGCGGCGGAGCAGGATGCCAGGTGGCTGCTGCAAAACGGCAGGGCAAATCAGGCCTTGCAAGTCCTCAATGCCCGGATCCAGAAAAATCCCAACGATGCGCAAGCCTACAACCTGATGGCCCGGGTTTACTTCCAGCTTGAACATTGGGACGACGCCATCCATGCCGCGGAAAAATCCGTGGCCCTGGCGCCGGATGTTAGCGAATACCATCAATGGCTGGCCCGCGCATGCGGGGAGAAAGCAGAAGCGGCGGGAGCGGTGAGCGCGTTCAACCTGGTCCGCCGGGTGAAGTCGGAATTTGAGAAGGCAGTCGCTCTGGACCCAGACGGAAAAAATGTATCAGCTCGGGTTGATCTGGCCGAGTTTTATATTGAGGCTCCTTATATGATGGGCGGAGACAAAACCAAGGCCAGGCGCCTGGCCGATTCGGTCATGCAACGCGACCCGGCTGTCGCCCATTACATTCTGGGAAAGCTGGAAGAAAAACAGAATGGGAAGAATCACGCCGAACAGGAATACCGGGCATCCATTGAAACCAGTGGCAACCTGGCGCGATATTGGGTGAACCTCGGTTCTTTCTATCGCCACATCGGGCGCCTGGATGACATGGAATCAGCTGTCAACAAATCCCTTACCGCCAAGCAGGAAGATGGCGTGTATTTGTTTGACGGAGCGTCCCTGCTGCTGAACGCGGGGCGCAATTTTCCTCAAGCCATTCAAATGCTGCATCGCTATCTTTCGCTCGATGATCCCGCTGAAGACGGACCAGCTTTCCAGGCCCACTACCTCCTGGGCTCGCTGCTGGAAAAACAAGGCGATACCAAGGCCGCAGCCCTGGAATATCGCGCCGCACTGGCCCTGGCTTCAGAATATAAACCCGCACAAGACGCACTGGCCCGTTTAAGCCGCTAGCACCATCGTCCTTATAGCCACTACTGTTGATTCTGTATCTTCGACGTGTTTGCAATCGGGTCATCGGGTCATCGGGTCATCGGGTCATCGGAAGACAACGACCGAAGAGCGAAGATCTCCAGATCACGGCGATCATCCGATCACGCGCGATCACTGCGATGCTCTCGATTCTTCTCTAGTATCATTTCCACCGATCCTATTTTCGCGAAGGTGAGCCAATGAAATGCAGCAGTGCGATTCCTACCCCATCACGCGCAAAAGCGGCGCGTGCCGGTCTTGTCGTTCTGTGTTGCCTGTTTTGTGCTGTTCCCTCAATCGTCCTGGCGCAGGATACGCCTCTTTCTTTCCGCACTGCGATTGAGCTGGCGCTGAAGAACAGCGCCACCAGCGGGATGGCGCGCGCTGATGCGCAGCGCGCCCGCGCCAATTACCTGCAAACCCGCGATTTGTTTCTGCCCCAGGTGACGCTGGGCTCAGGCCTGGCTTTTTCTTACGGCTTTCCACTGAGCATAGAAGGGTCGGCGCCCTCCATCATCGATCTGAACACGCAGCAATTTCTGCTCAATGCGGCCCAGATGCAATTCATGAAGGCGGCGCGGAGCGACGTCAACGCTACGACTGCCCAGAATGCAGACCGCCGCAACGATGTGATCATGGAGACCGCGCTGGATTACATCCAGCTAGATCTCCTTGAATCCAGCGCGCACGTGCAGAGCGAACAACAACAAGTGGCGCAAAAGTTTGAAGATGTTGTCAATCAGCGCGTGCAGGCAGGCGTGGATGCCCCGGTGGAACTTACGCGCGCCCGGTTGGCGTCAGCGAGGACGCGGATGGAGTTGGCGGACACGCAGGCTGCGATTGACCAGTTACGCCTGCGTCTTTCACAGCTGACCGGCCTTCCCCAGAATGCGATTCAACCCTCCACGGAAACCATTCCACAACTGCCTAAAGTTGCGCAGGATGAAGATCTGGAAACCCAGGCGGTGCAAAACAGCCCCGCGGTGAAGATCGCCGACGAAGCGGCCCGGGCCAAGGCATTCCGGGCGAAGGGTGAGGAGAGGCAGCTCTATCCTGCGGTGGACCTGGTGGCGCACTATGCCATATTGGCGCGCTATAACAACTACGACCAGTTCTTTAACAAATTCCAGCGCCACAATGCGACGTTGGGAGTGGCCATCCGCTTCCCATTTTTCAGTCCGGCCCAGCGTGAGACAGCCAAGTCAGCCGAAGCAGACGCCCTGAAGGCACAAAAAGAAGCGCAAAATGTGAAAGAGCAGGTGAGCACGGAAACGTTACGGCTGCAACGTTCGGTGCAGAAATTGGCCGCCGCACAGGATGTTTCCAAGCTGGAACACCAGCTCGCCGAAGCCGACACTGAGACAACTCATGAAAAGATCCAGGCAGGCCAGGCAACATTGAAAGATGAGCAAAACTCCAGAATCATCGAACATGAGCGTTATTCCATATATCTCAATTCCAGCTTTGACCTGGATAAGGCCCAGATTCAACTCCTGCGCCAGATCGGCCAATTGGAGGCATGGGCGCTAGGGCCGGGAAAACCCTAGAATCGGGGCATCGGGATATGGGTGCATCGGTGGGTTGGAGCCCGCGACTCGCAAGCGGGTCGCTACGCGTCGCAATCGGTCTTCCGTAACTCTCTGTATTCTTTGCATTTATCTGCAAATCAACCTGATAGTATAGAATTTTACTTACATGCCATTAAGAACCTTGCTGTTGAATCCACCGTCTTTTGAGAATTTTGATGGAGGCGCCAGTTCGCGCTGGCCTGCCACCCGCGAAATCGAGTCCTATTGGTACCCGGTGTGGCTGGCCTATCCGGCAGGAATGCTGGAAGGCTCGCGCTTGCTGGATGCTCCGCCACACCATGTTTCAGCCGAAGAAACCATTGACTTGACCAAACAATACGAATTCCTGGTGCTGTTCACCAGCACTCCCGGTTTTCCGGGAGACATCCGGCTGGCTGCCCGGATGAGAGAGGCCAACCCCAAGCTCAAGATCGCTTTTGTCGGCCCGCATGTGACCACCCTGCCGGAGCGGTCGTTGCAGGAATGTTCTGCAATCGATTTTGTCTGCCGCCGCGAGTTCGATTATTCCGTGGTGGAGTTTGCCAACGGCAAACCACTTTCAGAAATCCTGGGCATTTCTTATCGCGATGGCAATGGCAAAGTGGTCCACAATCCAGACCGACCGGACGTTCAGGACCTGGACGCGCTGCCCAACGTGACGGACGTTTACCATCGCGATCTGGACGTGAAGCGTTACAACGTTCCGTTCCTGCTCTATCCTTTTGTTTCGCTATACTCAACTCGCGGCTGCCCGGCACAATGCACGTTCTGCCTGTGGCCGCAGACGCTCAGCGGACATCCGTGGCGCAAGCGCTCCAGTGACGCTGTGGCGCGCGAAATGGCGCAGGCCAAAGAATACTGGCCATGGGTGAAGGAGTTTTTCTTTGACGATGACACCTTCAACATCCAGAAAGCGCGCACGGTGGAGCTGTGCTCCAAACTGAAGCCGGTGAACATTACCTGGTCGTGCACTTCGCGCGTGACCACAGATTACGAGACGCTGAAGGCGCAGAAAGAAGCCGGCTGCCGTTTGCTAATCGTGGGCTACGAATCAGGCGATCCGCAGATTCTCAAGAACATCAAGAAAGGGGCTACGGTCGAGCGCGCTCGCCAGTTCACCAAAGACACCAGGAAACTGGGACTGGTAGTGCACGGCGACTTCATCCTGGGACTTCCGGGTGAGAGCCGCGAGAGCATTCGCACGACAATCGATTTTGCCAAGGAACTCGACGTCGAGACCATTCAGGTCTCTATCGCCCACGCCTATCCGGGCACGGAGCTGTATGACTTTGCGCGGAAAAATGGCTTCATCGTCGGCACGGAGCGGATGGTGGATGATGGCGGCCACCAGATCGCGCAGATTCAGTATCCGGGCCTGCCGCGCGAGTACGTACTGGAGATGGTGCACAAGTTCTACGATGAATATTATTTCCGGCCCAAGGCGATATTCCGCATCGTTAAGAAAGCGATGTTCAACTCTACAGACCGGAAACGGCTTTATCATGAGGCGAAATCATTCTTGAAACTCCGCGCCCAGCGAAATCGTGTTGCCAAGGAGATGCGTGCCAGCAACAAGAACGGATCGGGCACAACCCAGGAATCTAAGACACCAATCCAGGCATCCTCCGGGGACTAAAAGGTGAACGTTCGGAAGTATCTGGTGCTACTGGCAGTGATGTGCTTCGGCAGCCTGGGTGACGCTCTGCTGGCACGCGGCATGAAGCAGCTCGGGCCCATTAATCTGCACCACTGGCAGGAAGTTATTCGGCCCATCGCCAATCCATGGATCCTGATCGGCATTCTCTGTCTTACCGTTTTCTTTGCGTCTTATCTGACCGCGCTCTCCTTTGCCGACTTGAGTTATGTTTTGCCGGCGACGGCTCTGGGCTACGTGCTGGTGACTCTGATTGCCAGGTTTGCTTTCCACGAGAACGTCTCCCTGTGGCGCTGGCTGGGAGTGCTGCTGATCAGTTGTGGCGTAGGATGGGTAACGCAAGGCCCGGAGCTAACGGAGCATCCGCGGGAGAGCTCAGCGGTGATGCAGAAGGAGCAGCATGAAGTGGCTTGAGCTGTGGATTGCAATTGCCGTCATGGTCCTGGCTTCCAGCGGCGGTGACGTGCTGACCTCCAGCGCCATGAAGCGCATTGGTGACCTGGACGAACTCCGCGCCCGTCGTGGACTTCTGGCTGTGATCGGCGCAGTTTTCAGCGAGAAACATTTCCTGCTTGCTCTAGCCTGTTTTACCGTGGGCTTCTTCAGCCTGCTGACCGCTCTTTCCTGGGGCGACCTGAGCCTGGTTGCTCCGTCATCGGCTTCCCTGACCTTCATCGTCAGCGCGGTGATGGCCAAGTTCTTCCTGAAAGAACGCGTTGACCATCGCCGCTGGATTTCCGCCTTGCTGGTGTGCGTAGGAGTTGTGCTTCTCGCCATGTAGTTTCGTGAGCTGAATCGCAACCCGCAGTCAATCAGTCTTTGTATTTCACTGAACATCCATAAGGGCGTGTGGCGGCGTCGCTTATGGGCTTGCCTGACAGGGCTTCCTGCAGTGCCGTAGACACATAGTTCCTGGAAGTCGCTATGTCTGCCTGGTCGGGGGTAGGATGATCGTCAATCGCTCCGTTGTAAATCAGCACTCCGGCGGGATTGATGATGTACATGTGGGGCGTGGTCTTGGCCGCGTATAAATGGCCCAGGTTGCCGTCCGGATCGAGCAACACCGCAGTGGGAGAGGCTTTCATCTTTTTTACGTAATCATTCTCTTCCCCTGCAGTCACGTATCCTTGTGTGCCCGGCGCTGAAGAGATCACCGTGAACCACACAACGCCTTTTTCGGTCCACTCTTTCTGGAGATGCTGCATGTTGCCGCTCTCATAGTGCTTGCGGGTATAGGGGCAGCCCTGGTTGTGCCACTCCAGCACCACGTACTTGCCCTTGTAATCAGAGAGGTGATGAGTTTTCCCATTGCTGTCTGTGGCGGTAAAGTCCGGGGCAGCTTCACCCACGCGTGCGGCCATGGCCGCTGTGACCAGCAGCAATAAGATTCCAGTATGAAACATAGCGCGATAGAGAGTTTTCATTGCTTTCCTCCGCTGATCAATTATTATGCCCCTTTTTTGGCGTTGCCGTCACCGGGGCTTGGAGGGTGTAGGCCTGGCCATCGCCCAGCACCAGCAGCCCTTTCAATACCTGGATGGGTTTCAGGAGCTGGTCGGATTTCTTCAAGGTAATTCTGGCGCCTTGCGCGCTGGTCTGCAAGGGCTGAGGGGCTGCATTCTCAATCTGCTCCGGCGTCATGGGATAGAACTCGGCCGCCGGGATCGATTTTCCGGTTTGGATGGAGAGTAAAAAATTATCTTTGTCTGAAGCTGCCGATGCTCTCCATGAGTGCGGCCACGGCCGGGGGAGGCGTTTTCGCGCCTCCGCTAAAATTGACGTTGCGCTCTGGTCTGGCTGCGCAGGCAAGGATAGATGGAGATCAGCATGATCGGCGATACAAACTTCGCGGCAGATCAGCCATTTAGCCTGAAGTCCGATATCCAATATGCGGCCGTCCTTGAAACCTGCGGGAACATGCAGGGGAACCAGCAAGACGGCGTCGTCCTGATAGCCGTAATCGGCGAGAGTCGAGCGCTTGAGCTTTTCCGGACGCGGCCATTGAATCTCCCCGACGGTGAACCCGGCAGGAAGTTGCCATTTGAGCACAGGCGGCAATCCGGAATCGCCGGGATTTAC
>DATDGH010000617.1:0-7614 GCA_036522215.1 Candidatus Angelobacter sp.
GTAGGTTCGAGTCTCTGGAGAGGGCATGACTTTCAGTCGTTTTCTGCTGAAGGCCAGCGCGCAGTTCCGGGGTCCCCTCGGGTCCCCACCACGCCCGACTCTGGCGTGGTGGGGTGGAGGTCCTGGTGTTGGAGAGGAGCGCTTTAAAAGACGGGCTACATCAATACCGAAAATGCTGTGGCAACAACAATTAGCGACGGGTAATCCGTGTCATCAGTGATAAAGTTTTTAGAACTTCTCCCGAATCCGCCGGTAAGTAGTTTCGAGTGCCTCTGGATTCACCCGTGTCTCGCCGACCACGCTCATAAAGTTGGTATCGGCAATCCACCGCGGCAGCAGGTGCATATGAATATGATCGGCTACACCCGCTCCTGCTGCTTTGCCCAGGTTCATTCCCAGGTTCAGGCCATCAGGAGAATAGAGTTCACGCAGAACACCTTCCAGCTTCTGCGTCAATGCCATCATCTCCTGGGCGGCAGCAGGGGCCAGCTTCTGCAACTGGTCAACGTGGTCATAAGGAACGATCATGACGTGTCCGGAGGTGTAAGGAAAGGCGTTTAACATGACAAAGCAGAATTGACCCCGATGCACGATCTGGGCTTTGGCATCATCGGTCTCACGCATCTTCGCGCAAAACAGGCAATCCTGCATCTTCTCGGCATTGGTTACATACGCATATCGCCACGGTGTGAATAGATGGTCCATGTACCGAAAAAGACTACCAGATCACGGCTTGACCATTGTGACAAGCAGATCAGGCCGAGACCTTGGCGTTGTGGGTGTGGGAGTAGGGCCCGGTGCGGCGTCTCATGACCAGCTCGGCGCTGATCTGGCGCAGGGCCTGCGCGCGGGTGTTCCAGTTGAATTCCAGGCGCACGCGCTCCAGTCCGGCTGCGCCCATGCGCTTGCTTAGCTCCGCATTTTTCAGCAGAAGCAGCAGGCGGTTGGCGACTTCGTCGGCTCTGTCCGGATCCACCAGGAAGCCTGTCTGTCCTTCGATCACAGCCTCCGCGGCCCCTCCGGAGCGTCCACCAATCACCGCTTTGCCCACGGCATTGGCTTCGGTGAATACCATGCCGAAACTTTCCACGTCACCGTTCTCATCCAGCCGGTTGACCATGGCGAAGACGTCACATAGGTTGTAGAAATCGCAAATCTGGTCGTGACCAATATCACCAATAAAGGTCACCGCGTGTTGTACACCCAGCTCAGTTGCAAGCGCTTGCAGGCGCTCCTTTTCCGGGCCTTCGCCGGCAATCAGATACTTGAGATTGGGCGCCTCATCCAGGACCTGGGGCAAGGCTTGCAGCACAACCTTGTGCCCCTTGCGCGGCACCAGCCGGGCCACCGTCAGCAGGACCTTTTTACCTTGCAGCCCATAGCGATCGATCAGGTCGGCCCGCTTCGGCTTTGGGTGGAAATGCTCGAGATTAACTCCCGGAGTGAGCTTGTGGACACGTTCTTCCGGAATGCCGATCCTTGCCAGCCCATCACAGGCAAACTGATTTGCGGCAATGATCGCGTCTGCATGGCGGTAGATGAAGTCGCGTACGCGTGGCTGGTAGCGGCGTTTGTCAGTCTGGGAAATCTCGTCGCCGTGGCAGAAGATCAGGAGCGGCAGCTTGAACATCTGTCTCAGCACAACTCCATTCAGGGCTTGGGGAAAAAGGTCCCCGCAGTGCAGGCAGTCGTAATGGCCGGTCAGGGCTGCTCCGGCAGCATGCAGAAACTGAGGCAGCGCCTTGGGCAACTGCCAGTATTTCCAGTCGGGCAGGGGATGAAACCGGCGGCGAATGATGAAGTTTTCAGCTCTTTCCCTGTTATCAAACTCGCGCCAGCCCGGGACCTTCTTGGTCAGCAGCGTAACCGTATCTGGATACTGCGCAAGAAGGTTCTTGTAAAGAGCAGCGTAGTAGACTCGCGAACCACCGGAGTGGGGCAGGTAGGAATCTGCCGTAACCAGATGGCTGATCCGCTCGGGATTTGCCGATAGCCTGCCCTTTGTGGCCGTTTTTTCCATCTTAGTTGATCACCAGTTCCGCGTGTGCCGGGTCAGTTTTTGTGGCTACAGGTTTTCTCCAGTTCAATACCACGCTGCGCACTGCAGGGTTCATCAAGCAGACCAGACCTCCGTACATCACAAGAGCCACTGGGCCCTTCACCGCCAAATTGAGCCACGCATGCTGAAACTGCATCAGCCGAACCACTCCGAAGGTGACGGCTCCGGCAAGCAGATTGAAGGCAAACCCGCCATAGCTGAGCTGCAACGGCATCAGCCGGAAAGATACGCCGCCCATCAGCAGCACCATAAAAAGATAACTGACGAGCGTGGAGATCGCAGCGCCTTGCAAACCCATGCGTGGAATCAAGATGACGTTAAGTAGAATGTTAACGGCGCACGCATAGACCACTAATCGCGTCATGGTAGCCGTCTTCTTGTAGATCAACAGGGCCGCATTCAGGAAAATGTGGATGGCATAGATCAACAAGCCAATGACCAATACCGGAAGCAATCGGTACGCATCCTGGAACTTGCTGGAAGCCAGCACCACGATTACGTCTCGCGAGGTCAGCAGCACCAGGCAAGTCACGCCCACTGCCAGCGCCAGAAAGCCATTCAAGCTCCGGCTCAGGAACGCCTGCGTTTCCTGTTTCCCTTTTTCCACCCAGAGCTTCATGTAGATGGGGAAGAGCGCCAGATTGATAGGCACCATGAGCGCCTCTTCCACGTAGGTGGAGACGTTGTAGGCCGCCGAATAGTAACCCAGCGGCTCGGACCCCATGTAGTGCTGCACCAGCAGGCGATCTCCGGAATCAAGCACCACACTGGCCAGTTCGTACCCGATGAGCGGAAAAGCAAATACGGCCGCTTTGCGGAAGTAACTCCAATCGACGGCATGCCAGTCAATCAAGCCGCGCCGCCGCAGATACCACGCCAGCGCCAGCACTCCAGCGATTTCCACCGCAATTACGCTGCCGAAGAACACATTGAGGTTGGCGCGCCATAAAAGCAAGAGCGTGCAGGCCAGCAGAACTGTAGCTGTTTTGACGGCAATCTCAACCGCGTTGTAAGTCTTGGTCTTGCCTTCAGCCCGCAGAAAGCCGATCAAAGTCGGTTGCAGGCTGCGAACCACTATGAGTACTGCCACCAGAAAAAACAAATGCTTGAGCTTTGCTTCCACCAATGACGCTGGGGCAAATCCCACTCCCACCACAAAAAGCAGGGCGAAGACCGCACCCGTGGCCAGTGCTCCAAAGAAGAGTGTTGAGTAGTAGCGCCGGCTCAAAGCTTCATTTGCTGAGGCGCCTTCCTCCGCATAGAAGCGTTGCACGGAATTCTGGAGTCCAAACTTCCCCAGCACCGTGAGCAGCAAGAGTACCTTGAGCACCAGGCTCATGGCCCCGTAGTCAGAGACCGAGAACACGCGCGTGAAGACCGGGAACGATGCAAACCCCAGCAGCATCAGGCACACACGTCCGCCCAGATAGTGCGAGGCATGCCGGAATAGAGTTTTCAGTTCAGTCACGCATGTCCTTCATGGGCTCGCGGTGTGGCAGAGCAGGGGAACACCCGTCGCAGAGCTTATAGATCACATAGTTGGAGCTGTCGTAAATCACCTTGTATTTCGCGCTGGTCTGCAGCAGTTGCCGAAGGTTGTCATAGTTTTCCCGCCATTGATCTGTGGCCGCCATGCGCTGCCAGTCTTTATCAATCACAATGTATCCGGCATCAGGATGGTGGTACTCCAGCAGCCGCAGAGATTGGTAGAGGCTATCGCGGTTGGCTACGGCGGGCAACATGTATCGAGGCACGGCCACGGAAGCATCTGCCGGCGCCATCGCCGCAACCTGCTTTGCTTCCTGGTGCCAGGGACGCGTTTGCAGTTCGTCAAATTGCTGCTGTCCCGTCACAAACACCATACTGCTCAGGCCGGCCGCTACCATGAACAGGATCACCGCCGCCTGCGCACTTTGCGGTCTGATGCCACGCCTGCCGGCAAATGCTCCAATCTTTTCCAGCGACAGCAGCACGCTGGCAAACAAGAACACGGCGGGAATTAGCGAATAATGACGGTAGACCATGGCGGTGTTACAGCCGCCACCCTCGGCGAGTACATTAATCGCAATGTACGGAATTGAGATCAGCCAGACGGGATTCATAAGAAACAGCACTCCGCCCAGGGAGTCCACCATCTGCTTGGTGTATAGCAAATTCTTATGCGAGAGCAGAACACCGGGATGGCGAATGATGCTCCTCGCCATCTCCATCGGGGTTGTTCCCAGGTAGGAAAAGCAGCTGGCCACCGCAGGCGTGGCGCCCTGGAGAAAATAGGGAAACAGGATCTTCCAGGAGAAGACCGTCCAGACCAGCGCAAGCCCGCACGGGGCCGCTACCCAGCGCAAGCTGCGACGCTGCCACAAGGCCAGCAATCCCAGCCCAAAAACGGCGAAGACCAGGTCCTCGCGCACCAGTTGCGCGCAAACCAGAGCAATCAAAAAAGGTCTAAACCTGCGCTCCAGGAAGTAGTAAACCGCGAAGAGTAGAGGCAATGCCGCAAGCGAGAGCGGCGCAAAATCGTAAAAGTTCTGATACAGAATGGCCGGCATCAAGAGGAAACCGATGGCCGCAACTGCGGCCAGCCATGCGGAAACCGAACGGCGTGCAATCAGATAAACCGGCCCTGCACACAGGACGATGAAGACATTTCTCACAATCAGCAGAGTGCTCGCAGACTTATGCAGGAGATAGAAAGGCAGAAAGATAAACAACACCGGTTGATTGTGTCCGGCGAGGTCGCTGGTAACCGGCTGGCCATAGAGCAGATCGTGGTACATATTGCTGTAGAACAGATGTCCGTGCAGCGTTGTATAAAGACACTGCGTGAAGTAAGCAATGTCCTGGCCAACATAGCCAAACGCATGCAACTTGGCCAGCGTGACCCAACTGGTCAAAAAGAAATAGGCCACGCAGAAAGCAAACAGGACGCTACCCGCGGAGAATCTCGCCCCCAATGACCTGGCCCCTGGAACCTCACCCCGCAGCCACACGGCAATGTAGGCCACAAACAGCAACAACGAGAATCCCAGCAGGGCAAAGGACCTGGCAAGTGGCGGCTTTCCCAGCAGGTATTCGGGAAGAAAAACGGCAAGCAGCAGAAGAGCGCATAAACTGAAGGCGACTGCTCTCGTAGTTACACTGGATTCCAGCCTGAAGCGTTGACGCAAGAGGCGGGCGGCCACCCCGGCAAACGCGGCAACAATCGCTATGGCGCAAAGGAGAAGGAGAACTTGTAGCGGGCGGGCGTAGTTCCGCCCACGAACGAATGCGGCCCACAGCCAAATCGAAGCCAGCAAAAAAATCCCCAGGACCCACATTTTGTTGTGGGCCCTGGGGACCTTCTTCCCCCCTTGGGTAAATTTCACATCCCCTGACTGCACCTCCGTGGCTGTTTCCATTGGTTGACTGCTCCCAATCTGCCGCCGATCTAGAAACTGGTCACGCGTACATTGGTGTACTTGATCGGCTGGTTGGAAACATCCAGAGCAACACCGCCGGAAGTGAACGTGGAACTGGTTACCTGGATGATCAGCGCATTGTCGTAGAAGACTTTAATCGTCGTTCCTTGGGAATCAATGCGAATATTGTGGACCTTGGTATCAAAGTTCATGGATGCCTGGGCGAGAGTCGAGAAGCCTGAGTCAATGCTCCATTGACCCACTGAATAGAGCCTGATGAAGCCGCTGCCCGGATAAAACCAGACTGCGTACCCTCCTCCAGTTGTCAGATTCAGCCGCGTCCTGATGCCACCGGGCCAATTGTTGGTGCTGGAGAGCTGGAAGTCGGCCGAGAAGCTGTAATCCGTCCAGCTTTGGCTGCCGGTGTAAGTCTGAGATGCGCCGGCGCCATCATAACTATAGAAGCCGTTGGCAACTGACCAATCGGCCCCATGGCCGAGCGGTGAAATAAGCCAATTGCTGTTGTTTCCCTCGCTGAAGTTATCGTTGAACAACAGCGTGCCCACATACAGGCTTACCGGAACAGAGAGCGGACTGTTGCCGGCCTGCGATGAAGTCAAGATCACATTGCCGTTGTACTGTCCAACCGCCATGCCTGCGCTATTGGCATTGACCGTTGCCACTGTTGGCGTGGTCCCGCTGGTTGGCGTTGAGCTGAGCCACCCAGAATCGGCTGACGAAGCCCAGCTAAGGGCACCGGTTGCGCTGTTGCTCACGGTTATGTTCTGACCAGCCGGGGCAAGCGTGCTGGCTCCAAAGAAATTCAGTGTCGCAGGCGTGGATGCCAGAACTCCCTGGGCCGGTGCCACCGCCAACGTGACCGGAATGCTCAGAGTGGAATTCGCTGCTCCGTACGATGCCACAGTGATGGTCGCATTGTAGTTCCCTGCGGCCAGACCGGAAACATTGGCAGAAACATTGGCCGCTGTTCCCGTGTTGCCCGAGTTGGCTGCAACTGTGAGCCACGCGGCACTGGAACTTGCTGTCCATGCCAGCACTCCGCCTGAACTTGAAAGCTGCAGGCTTTGCGGCGCCGGATTCGCGCCATTCGTGGAGGAAAAGGCGAACGACGTTGGATTAGAGGAGATGCTGTCGTTGCTCGGGCTTGAGCTGGTTACCACTATGTTCTTGAAGTTGATGACCCGGTTCGATACATCCAGCCCCACCATGCCGCTGGTAAGCGTGCTGTCCGTCACGTTCATGAGCACAGCACCATCAACCAAAACCTGGATATTCGACCCCTGAAACAGCAGTTCGAATGTGTGGAACTGGGTTGCACTGAAGGCATAACTTGCTTGTCCTAACGTGCTGAACCCGGAATCAATGTTCCAGGCAACCGTACGATACAGCCGGACGATTCCCTCGTTCGGATAAAGCCACAGCGCGTAAGAAGCTCCGCTGCTCGGGTTGATGCGTCCACGAATGCCGCCCGGATAATCGCTCAGGCTGGCAAGCTTTACATCAACCTTCAAGTCGTAGTTGGACCAGTTGCCGTCGCCGGCATAGATCTGGGTGTGACCGGCTCCGTTGTTCTGAATGGCCCCACTCACTACCGACCAATCCTGTGCCAATCCAAGCGGAGAATTGGCCCAGCCCTGCAGAGTGCCTGTGGAAGACATGAGCAATCCGGACAAGTTGAGGGTGACAGGAACGGTTTGCGGTGAACTCAAAGCTCCGGGAGCGCTTATCGTCACGCTTCCGGAATAACTGCCTGCGCTCAGCCCGGCAATGTTGGCCTGTACGTTGATGGATGAAGGCGCAGTACCTGAAGACGCTGACAGAGTTAGCCATGGAGTGTTCGGGCTTACGCTAGCCGTCCAGCTCACTGCACCGGCGCCCAGATTGGAAATCGCGAGCGGCGCTGGAGCTGGATTGCCCTGCCCCTGGAAACCAGTGAAGGCAATGCTGGACGGGCTCACTCCCAGAACCGGGCTGCTGACCAACAGCGTTACACCGATCAGCTGAGGACTGTTGTTGGCTCCCGCCGCGCTGACCGTTACCGTACCGGTGTAGGTTCCAGCCCCCAGTCCGGCAAGGTTGGTGGAAATCTGCAGAGTCCCGGAATTTGTTCCCGATGCCGGCGTTGCGTTGAGCCAG
>DATDGH010000618.1:0-3862 GCA_036522215.1 Candidatus Angelobacter sp.
GATTACGTGAAGGCGGGAATGGACCCGGAGCAGGCGCGCCGGCACGCAAGAATCGAATTCGGCGGAATAGAAGGCGTGAAAGAGGTATGCCGGCAATCGCGCAAGGTGCACATGGTTGAAACCTCCATCCAGGACCTGCGCTACGGCCTGCGCATGTTGCGCCGCAGCCCGGGATTCACGGCGGTCGCCGTCCTCACGCTCATGCTGGGCATTGGCGCCAATACTGCAATTTTTTCCGTGGTGAATGGCATCTTGCTGAATCCGTTTCCTTATCCTCACGCGGAACAGATCATCACCTTGCATGAGAGCAAGCCAAACTTCGCCACCGGCTCCGTCTCCTATCCCAATTTCCGCGATTGGCGAACGGGAAATCGATCGTTTTCTGCCATGGCCATCACTCGCAGTTCGGCTTTCAGCCTTACGGGTATGGGAGATGCGGAGCAAGTGAATGGCGAATTCGTCTCGTCGGATTTCTTCCCCCTGTTCGGAGTGACGCCGGTGGTGGGGCGCACCTTTGCGGGAGGAGAGGACGAAATCGGCAGGGCGCCCCTGGCGCTCATTGGTGCGGGCCTGTGGCAACGAAAGTTCGGGGGCGCGCGCGACATCCTCGGCAAGAGCATAACCCTGGACGCCCGAGACTACACCATCATCGGTGTGATACCGGCAGACTTCAAACTCAACACCTGGACCTTTCGTGCTGCGGATGTCTATCTTCCCATCGGCCAGTGGAACAATCCGCTTCTCTCCAAGCGGATTGCCGGCCTGGGGATCCATGGCTTTGCCCGGCTTAAGCCAGGCATAACGATGCAACAGGCGCAAACGGATATGGACCGTGTCGCGGCAAATCTGGCCGCGGCCTACCCCGGTGAGGACAAGGGTATTGGCGCCAGCCTGGTCCCGCTGCGAAACTGGGTTGTAGGTCCCCTCCATCCATTCCTGATTGTGCTGCTTGCTGCTGTGGGCTTTGTGCTCATGATTGCCTGTGCGAACGTGGCCAACCTCTTGCTCGCGCGTGCCACTGGCCGCACACGCGAGTTCGCGGTCCGCATAGCGCTGGGCGCGAGCAAGATCCGAATCGTGCGGCAGCTCCTTATAGAGAGCGTGCTGCTGGGGATTCTGGGCGGCGTGCTGGCCCTGGTCCTGGCCGGCTGGGGGCTTCACGCCATGCTCAAGATCCTGCCGCAGGAGCTGCCGCGTGCAGAGGAGATCAGGCTGGATGGCCACGTCCTCACCTTCACCATGTTCATCTCTGTGATCTCAGGAATTCTCTTTGGCCTGGCTCCAGCGCTCAAGGTCTCTGCGTCCAATCTGGTGGCGCAGATTAAAGAGGGCGGGCGCAATTTGAGCAGGCGGCGTCACACCACCCAGAACACTTTTGTTGTGGTCGAGATGGCGCTTGCCCTGGTGTTGCTCGCGGGGGCGGGCTTGATGACCCGCAGCCTCATCAGGCTTTGGAACGTCGATCCCGGTTTCGATTCCCACAACCTGCTCACGTTCAGCGTTTCACTTCCGCCTTCCATGATGAAGGCATCTCCGGACGCGATGCGCGCCGCTTTCCGCCAGCTCGATGAAAAAATAGCCGCGGTTCCGGGAGTGGAGAGTATGTCCGTCTCCTGGGCAGCGGTTCCGCTGCTCTGGGATGATGAGCAATTCTTCTGGATGGAGGGCCAACCCAAACCCCAGAACGACAACGATATGAACTGGACGCTGCGCTACGTGGTTGAGCCGGATTATCTGAAGGTGATGGGAACACAACTCCTGCGTGGCCGGTTTCTCAATGCCCACGACGATGAGCATGCTGCGCCGGTGGTTGTGATTGACGATGTGTTCGCGTCTCAGTATTTCCCCAACCAGAATCCCATCGGCAGACACATCAATCGCAAAGGCGGAAATGATGAGATCCGGTTGGCGGAGATTGTAGGGGTGGTGAAGCACGTGAAGCAATGGGGACTCGATTCCGACGATAAGCAGAGTCTCCGCGCCCAGGCCTATGAGCCGTTCATGCAACTGCCGGATGATGCCATGAAGCTGTCGGCCAGTGGCACCGGAATCATCGTGCGATCAAAGGGGCCGGTTACAGGACTGTTTGAGTCCATTCGCGGCGCGCTCCACCAGATGAACAGCGAGCAGGTCGTCTTCGGCCCTGCCACCATGGATGAAATTGTTGCCCAGTCGCTGGCGACGCGCCGTTACTCCATGCTGCTGCTCGGCATTTTTGCCGGTCTGGCGCTGCTTCTGGCCAGCGTGGGAATCTATGGCGTGATCTCTTATGTAGTAGGAGAGCGGACGCATGAGATCGGAATCCGCATGGCTTTAGGAGCACGCAGGTCCCAGGTGCTAGGCATGGTCTTGGGACAGGGCCTCAGGCTTATCCTGGTTGGCATAGTGGCCGGATTGGCCGCAGCGCTGGCGCTCACACGGCTGATGGCCAGCCTGCTGTTTGGAGTGAGCGCCGCAGATCCCCTTACATTTTCGTTCGGCGCCGCCATGCTGCTTCTGGTTGCGCTTCTAGCCTGCGTTGTGCCGGCGCAAAGAGCCATGCAAGTGGATCCTACTGTGGCGCTGAGATACGAGTAACAACGAACAATTGGAGAATGGCCGATTTCTCGATTGCGTCATTGTGCGCGCGCAACTGTGATTGGCTGGTTCAGGCTAAACTCCAGCACGGTTTCACTGGGGACGTGCACCTGATCGCCGTGGGTTACGATCTGCACGGCCGTTCCTGCGCCTGCGCCCACACCGGCGCCAATGGCAGCACCTTTTCCGCCGCCTGCAACTGCGCCGATAATCGCTCCCAGAGCAGCACCGCCACCAACTTTCTTAGCGGTATCAGCGCCACGGGATTTACCGGCAAGCTGATAATCGCTGGTGGAAAGCGGAACAGTCTGTCCATTGATGGTCATACCGGTCAGCGCCAGCCTGAGCTGAGATCGCCCGCTCAGCTGTCCTGATTGTTTCACTTCTTCCAGACGGCCATAAACATTGGTTCCCCTGGGCGCAACCACCAGGTCATTGACATAGAGCGGCTCATCCAGAGTGGCTGCGAATCTGTCTCCCACGCGATTTTTGTCCGAGTCTATCGAGTCAATGGTTCGCACCACGATCCGAGTACCAGCGGGGACGGTTACGTTATTGGAAAAATGCCGGTAGCCTGAGTCAGATTGATCCTGAGGCGGTGGTGGCGGCGGAGGCGACTGGTCCCGGTCCCGGTCTCGGTCGCGATCCTGGTCTTGCGGAGGCGGCGGAGGCGGCGGCTGGTACTGACCATTTTGCCCAGAGCCGGAATCGTCGGCTGACCCTGAAGAAACATGGGAATCAAATGTGACAGAGATCACATCAGAGATGTCATATCTTTGCACGCTACCGCCCACGCGAAAGCTGATCTGGTCGTCCGAGCCTCCAGCGTATCGGCCGATGATGGTGCTGCCATTCTTCAACCTTAATGTGTCCGACCATCCCAATGAAGACAAAAGACCAAGACCAAGAAAGAGCATTGCGAATCGCAGTTTCTTCATCACCGCATTCCTCCTGCTATATGATATGAAAGCCGTAAAACGTTAGATGCCGGGACGGCACAAGAGGATTTCCACACCTCACCTCAGTGCGCAGACCGCTGCTGGAAGAAACCCCGACTTGAGGATCTTGTTGCTGTAACTTCAGGGACTTCCGCGATGCGCATCCGCATGTCTTTCCCGTAGAACGCACATGCCTGAGCTTCTTGCGTACGACCTGAAAACGGCCCAGATTACCCGAGAGATTGTGTGCGGCGCCTCCAGGTTTATTGGTGATCCTGCCTATGACTCTGCCTTCCACTTGAAACAACCTGGAGGCAGTGTTATTCTGTCTGTGAATTAAAAGTCAC
>DATDGH010000619.1:0-2842 GCA_036522215.1 Candidatus Angelobacter sp.
CGTAAGGCTAAATCCACCACAACCAAGGAGGAAGAACCGGAAGAATAAAACACTCAGTCTCCCAGCACGCTGATTTTTACCCCGAAGGGGGGTCAATTTTAAGTGATCGCTAGGGGGTCAAATTTAAATGAGCGTTGACACAATGATAGCGTTCGGCTTCCAGCGCTTGGATGATTGGATAATTTCCAGAAGCTGCTGGCTCTGCTCAAAGACGTCATTCCTGGCATGAATAGTTTTGACCGCAACCCCAAATTCGTGGGCAGTCTTTTCCGCCGCTGCGAGTTGCTCGCGCTGATATTCGTTATCGTCAGTTGTCAGCGAAAGCAGAAATTGCAATTGATCCATGGGCATTCAAAGTGGCAGCTGTTGGCAAACATTATAGGCCGAGGTCAAATGTTTGGACAGGCTCAAGGTCCTGTGAGCCAGGGCTAAGGAGCTGGAAACCAGGAGCTGTTCTTATTAATACGTTTGAATACAGGCGGCAACTGGAGTATCATTTCCTCCCCGAATTTCAGGAGGTCTTCCATGACGTCCCGCAGCTCTCGCTCGCATCTTCCCAAAACAGGATTCTTCATCATGCTCGTCGCTCTTCTAGCGCTTGCGCCCGCCTGGGGCCAGAACGCTTTTGTGCGCGTGAATCAGGTTGGGTACAAACTGGATGCGCCCAAACGCGCTTACTTGATGGCCAAGGGCGTGGAAGTCCCGGGCACGTTCACAGTGAACAATTCGCAGGGCGCCGTTGTTTTTGCCGGTTCCATCACCACCGCCCAGGACCAGGGTGGCTGGGGCAACTTCCCCCATGTGTATGCCCTTGACTTCAATTCGCTGACCACGGAAGGCACGTTTACCATTGCCATTCACGCGCCCCAGGCAACCACCTCGCCTGCCTTTCGCATTGATGAAGCGGTAACTCTCTATTCCCAGCCTCTGGCTAATACATTGTTCTTCTATGAAAACGAGCGCGACGGCCCTGACTTTATTCCCACCGACCTGCGCACCGCCCCCGGACATTTGAATGACGCCAAGACCCAGGTCTACCTGCAGCCTTTGTACGACAGCAATGACAATCTTCTGAAGGACCTCACTCCCTCCGGCGCTACCATTGACGTCTCTGGCGGCTGGTGGGACGCCGGCGACTACCTCAAGTTTGTGGAGACCCACAGCTACACCGTCGCACTCATGCTGATCGGCGTGCGCGATTTTCCCAGCCAGATGGGAGCCGCCTCCAGTACCTCCAATTTCACCAGCGAAGCCAGGTTTGGCCTGGATTGGCTGCAGAAGATGTGGAACGACAAAACCCGGACCTTCCACTATCAGGTAGGAATCGGCGCCTGTGATACGAACAATGTTATCTGCATCAGCGACCACGACATCTGGCGCCTGCCGCAGGCTGACGACAGCTTTGGCGGCACAGCTCATATTGACCGTTTCATCCGCCACCGGCCTGTCTTTCGCAATATCAACGGAGGCAGCGGCGCCAAAATCAATGCCAACATGGCCGGCCGCATGGCCGCCGATTTTGCGCTCTGTTTTCACATCTTCAAGAATTCTGACCTCGATTACGCCAACCAGTGCCTGCTCTCAGCCGAGCATGTCTTTGCCCTGGCCGACACCACCGGCGCCAACGTCGGCAATTCGGTTTCACCCGGAGACTTCTATCCCGAAGTCGAGTGGCGCGACGATTTGGAGTTGGGCGCTACCGAGCTGTACTTTGTCCTCAAGCATGCCGGCGTGTCGCTTCCGTCCGGCCTGCCTCACACCGACCCCGCCTTTTATCTGCAACAGGCGGCGCATTGGGCCAGTGCCTTTATTCACGGGCCCAACGATGCTGCCGATACTCTGAATCTCTTTGACGTAAGCGGCCTCGCCCACTTCGAGTTGTTCCGCGCCATTGACGACGCCGAGGAACCTGCGGGATTGGAGGTCAGCCAGGCGGAACTGGTGGCCGATCTGAAAAAGCAGATCAATCATGCGTTGACCCAGGCTAAGACGGATCCTTTCGGCTTTGGCTTCCCCTGGGACGTCTTCGATACCACCACGCACGGCGCCGGACTCTCCGTGATGGCCAGCGAATACGATTTTCTTACAGGCACCAAAACCTTTGAAAGCTTTGCCAACCGCTGGCTGGCCAACATTCTTGGAGCCAACGCCTGGGGCACCTCACTGATTGTTGGCGACGGCGCCACCTTCCCTCACTGCATGCAGCACCAGGTGGCCAACCTGGTCGGATCCCAGAACGGAACGCCGCCGCTGCTGCGCGGGGCAGCAGTAGAAGGCCCAAACAGTTTCGCCGCCACAGGAGTAGTGGATGGAATGATCGCCTGTCCGGCAAATGGAGTAGATGTCTTTGCCCCATTCAACGGCGACAACATAAACGGCAACAACGCTCTCTACCAGGACAACGTGCAGTCCTTTTCGACGGTGGAACCAGCAATCGATCTGACAGCATCGTCACCTCTGGCCTTCTCCTGGCTGATCGCAGGCGGCCCTGCGGCCATTCACTGATGAATGTGCAACGAGAGTGGGGAAAATCTGGCGGGCCCGGCGTGGCTCGAACACGCGACCCTCTGCTTCGAAGGCAGATGCTCTATCCATCTGAGCTACGGGCCCTGAAGCACATTTTAGCCGAGATTCTTCGTCGTATTCGCTTCGCTCACGTCTGCCTGAAGGCCCACGACTCGCAAGCGAGTCGTTAGACGCTGATACTCGCCAATTCATCGCTTGCGATGAACCGGCGGCGTGGCTCGAACACGCGACCCTCTGCTTCGAAGGCAGATGCTCTATCCATCTGAGCTACGGGCCCTGAAGCACATTTTAGCCGAGATTCTTCGTCGTATTCGCT
>DATDGH010000620.1:0-7808 GCA_036522215.1 Candidatus Angelobacter sp.
ATCGTAATTTGTATAGCGATGACGGATATAGGCGACTGCGGCGAGTGTTAACGCCTCTTCATCCAGATTTCTTCCCGCCTCGCTGCGCCCTACTCTGCCGCTGCCACGTTGACTGGTGTGGCGCGCGATCGCGGTGGCATCTTTTTCCTTGCATCCGGGAAACATCTCTATCAGCTTGGCGCGCATTTGTTCGGCCAGGATTTTGTCCTGCTCCGAACGGCGCTCGGCATCATGCTCACGCCGGGCTTCCCGCACCTCCTGGTCGGCTTCGCAGTCCTTCTCCGCCTGGGCGAGCGCTTCTTCCTCCACCAGCAGACCTTGTCGTTCATAGCGTCCGCGAGCGCGGCTGAATTTGACCACTACCGCCCACAATTTGCTGTACTTTTTGGACCGCCGCGACAGCGCCGCATCTCCGGAGGCAAGAAAGACCAGGTGGTCCAGGTCGGCGCATTCCATGCATAATCCTTTTCCGTTCTCCACGGTGATCCAGTTGCCTTTGCCGAGTTCCTTTTGGCAGCCCGAGCATACCGAGTCTTTGCGGCTGGTCAGCATGAAGACAACAATTTCTTTGGAGTTGGATTCGAGTTTTGAATCGGGTTCCATGGGGAGTTAGCCTTTAGCCCTTGGCTCTTAACCTTTAGCTTTTTGTTCTGTCACTGCAATCCGTGTTAATCAGCGGTAAGCCTTGGTTTTCAATTACCCAATTACTCAATTACCCAATTACCCAATTACTCAATCTATCTCAGTCAATGATCTTCAATTTTCTCAAAGTTTCATCGATTTCCGGGCGGACAATTACACCTTTCTCAATTTCACTCAGCCGCTTGGTCTCGCGTTCGATTTGGTCCTTGGCCAGGGCCGCAACTTCGGCGGCATCGTCCAGCGGCACCACGGTTACGCCATCGCGATCGGCAACAATAATGTCTCCCGGCCTTACGGCAACACCGCCGCAGGCGATGATCGCGCCCACCTCGCCGCCTCCATCTTTATTGCAGCTATTGGGAGAGAGGCCGCGGGCGTAAGTGGGAAGCTCCATGGCCTGAATGGCGTCCGAATCACGCACAGTACCGTCCATAATCACAGCACGCACTCCCACCTTGACTGCGCTGGAAGCAATCAATTCCCCGAATCCGGAATTGTTGACGTTTCCCTGGGTATTCATCACCACGATGTCCCCGGGCTGCGCCTGCGAGAGGGCCTTATGCAACATGAGGTTGTCACCGGAATGGCACCATACAGTCAGGGCCGCTCCGATCACTCGCGGGGAGGACCAGATCGGTCTTATGCCCGCATCCATGGCCCCGAGCCTGGACATACAATCGGCGACCTGCGCGCTTGAGGCAGCGCCAAAGCTTGCCAGCAGAGCAGAATCGGGACGTGACCATGGGGCGCGGACGCGAAAGCCAACTTTACCAGCCATTAGATCGTCTCCTTGAAAATAGAATCTCTGGAAACATCTGTTCACGTCAGACGCGAAAATCGCCGTGCTCGCGGAAATAAGGAACCAGCCCTCCGGCGCGAAAAATATCTAACATGATGCCAGGCATTGCGCCGGCCCCCATGTTCTCCCCGGTGCGAACGTTGCGGACAGCCAGGAGTTGTTCATCACCGGGTTGATTGGCAATGATGATGCGATCGCCTTCCCTGATGCCGCGCGTGTCACATTCCACAGGTAGCAGGCCATTGTTGATGGCGTTGCGATAATACGTGCGCGAGAAGCTGCCGGCTACAATGGCGTGAATTCCTGCCCCGACAACCGCTGTGACTGCCACCTCCATGGCCGAGCCGCAGCCAAAATTTTTGCCGGCAACGATAATGTCTCCGGGAGCAAGGGATGCGGCAAAGGCGGGATCAAGTTCCTCGAAGAGATACTGGCGCAGCACCTGCGGGTCAAGGCTCTCGCGCTTGCGGCGCGAGGTGATGATGTAGTCGGTGTTGATGTCGTTGCCAAAAACGCGGGCGCGGCCTTCCAGCGGGAGCGAACTCAAGACTGCACCTCACGCGGATCGCTGATTTTGCCCCGCACGGCAGCGGCAGCGCAAGCTGCGGGCGACGCCAGATAGATCGCCGCATTGCTGTTGCCCATGCGTCCCTTGAAGTTGCGATTAGCAGTGGAGATCACGTTCACGCCGTCACCAGGTATGGCGCCGCAACTGCCGCAACACGATCCGCATCCTGGAGTCACGATCACCGCGCCCATGGAGATGAATTCAGCTAGTGTGCCATCGCGGGTGAGCGTTTCCAGCACTTCGCGCGAAGCCGGCGTCACCACCAACTGGACTCCGGGAGCAGGTCCTCCACCGGTTTTAAGTACGGCAAGGGCCTGGTGGAAATCACGCACTCGTCCACCCGTGCAAGTGCCCAGATAGACCATCTGCACAGGAGTGCCTCCTGCCTCCTGGATGGAGATCACCTGATCAACCTTGTGCGGCAATGCAATCTGTGGCGTGAGGCGGTCGAGATTCAAATTGATCTCGCGCACATAGTGAGCATCTTTGTCCGGCTCGACTGGCTGAAACGGCCCGCCGGCCCGCCCTTCCAGATATTCAAGCGTGCGTGAATCGGCGGGAAAGATGCCGTTCTTTGCTCCCATCTCTACTGCGAAATTGCTGAGTACCAGGCGGTCTTCCAGATCGAGCAGGCCGAGTGCCGGCCCAGAGAACTCCAGCGCCTGGTAGGTTGCGCCGTCTGCGCCTAACTCTCGAGCCAGCGCCAGGGCAATATCTTTGGGGTAGACGCCCTGGGGCAGGCTGCCGGTCAAGACCACTCGGATGGATTCCGGAACGCGCAGCCAGATACGTCCGCTGATCATGATGGCTGCCAGGTCGGAAGAACCAATGCCCGTAGCAAAGCTGTTGAGCGCTCCGTAGGTGACGGCGTGGCTGTCCGCGCCCACCACCAGGCTTCCTGGCACTGCGCGGCCAGACTCGACGATCAGCTGATGGCCTATGCCTTCACCCACATCCCACAGAAGAATGCCGTGTAACGCGGCAAATTCACGCATGCGCTGGTGAAGCTGCGAGGTTGCTCTGCTGGGGGCCGGCGCATAGTGGTCCAGGGCAAAGACGATCCGTTTTGGATCAAAGACTCGCGTGCCGCCCATGGCGTTGAAATAATCGAGCGCCATCGGGACTGATCCGTCTGTGCCCAGGGCATGATCCACGCGGCAGACCGCCACATCGCCGGCGCGGACCTCATGGCCTGACTTGGCAGAGAGAATCTTTTCGCTGATGGTTTTGCCAGACATGCGGTACTTAGTTCTTAGTATTTAGTACTTAGCAAAAGCGGCTGCGCCAATCACTTCCATTATCACGCGAGCAGACAAAAATCTGGAGCTAAAAGCCAAGAGCCAACGGCCAAAGGCTATCTCAGCATATTCGCCATGGTGGTGATGATCAGCGAGTTGGCGAAGTCAATCAGGAATGCTCCCACCAGGGGGACCACAAGAAATGATTGCGGCGCCGGTCCGAATTTCTCTACCAACTCTTCCATACACGCGACAGCATTGGCGGTGACGCCCAGCATAAAGCCGCAAAAACCGCTGGACATGACCGCGGACTCATAGTTGCGCCCCATCAGGTAGAAGCATGCCGTGACGCACATCAACCAGCACAGCACCACCTGCGCCACCAGAATCAGGATGAGCGGCAGCACCAGATTGGCCAGCTCCCAGAGTCTTAATGTCATCACTGCCATCACGATAAACAAGTAGAGTGAAACTAGCGCGCAGGCGTCCACGCTCGGCTGAGAAAGGCGAAAGAAAGCAAAGCGATCATTCACATTACGAATAATCGCGGCGGCGATCATGGCGCCAATGTAAGGAGGCAAAATAATCCTGAAATGATTGAAGCCGTTGCTGATCAGGTTACCCACGCCCATAGCGATGCCTAGGGCCAACACAGCTTGCAGCAATGCTGTAATTTGATGAGGCTCATTTTCCGCGGCGGTCGTAGCCTGCGCCGTCACCGCCTGCGATTGCAGTTTATGGCGCCGAATCAGGCGGCTTCCGATGTAGCCGCCCACCAGTCCGGCAACAGTGATGCCGAAAATCGCCGAAGCTGCTGCCACCTCGGTAGCACCGCGCACGCCCATCGCCTCAAAGGTTGGACCGAAGGCCAAGGCGGTGCCGGGGCCGCCCGTGAGGGCTATCGATCCGGACAGGATTCCAATGAGCGGATTCAATCCCATGGCCTTGGCCAACCCGATGCCCAGCAGGTTCTGCAGTATCGCGCCGGCAGTGGCCAGGGCCAGCATCAATAGCAATGGAATCCCGCCACGCCGGATCAAAGCCATGCGCGCGTTCAGGCCAATTGTGGTCATAAAGGCGATCATCAGCAGATCGCGCAGAGTGGTGTCCGGCGTAAAGTCGGCGTAACGGCCATGTAGGGCCAGCGCAATCAGCGCGAACACCATTCCGCCAACGATGGATGTAGGAATGCACAGTCGGTCCAGAAACCGCAGCCTGCGTTTGAACCATGCTCCCAGGAGGATGCCGGCGCATCCCAGAGCCAGCACCTGCACAGCATTCAGCTCCCAGGTGACTGTAGCCGCCATCCGCATTGCCGCCACCGTGATATTCAAGTTCCTCGCCTTTTCTGCCATGTGATGTTGGTCACAGAGCAGCTCTGGATCACCGTGTAAGACTACCTGTTTCACGAAATCTGCAGTTTAGGAAATAATAATGATTTCGTGTAGGATACGAGGTTTTTGGTAGCGAGTCAGTTTCCATGAAACCGATCCACTACCAGTATGAGAAGTGTAAGCGGAATCAGCGGTAAAAAACCCGAAGGAGAACAAGGCCTGTGATCGTTGGAGTTCCTAAAGAAACTTATCCAGGAGAGCGCCGGGTAGCCCTGACGCCCACGGTAGTTCCACTGCTGGCGAAGGCGGGGCTGGAAGTGGTGTTGGAAGCTGGCTCAGGCGAGCCCGCAGGATATCCCGACGCGCAATATCAGGAAAAGGGCGCCAAGATACTGTCGGAGCGCGGCGCGGTGTTTGCGCAGTCGGACATTGTTGTGCAGGTGCTGTGCCATGGTGCTAACGACAAGACCGGCGCGAATGATCTTTCACTGATGCGTCGGGCGCAGGTGCTGGTCGGGTTCATGCGTCCCCTGGGTTCGCCTGATTCGGTGCAGCAGGTGGCGAAAACCGGCGTGAGTGCATACGCGGTCGAATTGATTCCGCGCATCACGCGCGCGCAGAGCATGGACGCGTTGTCGTCCATGGCGTCCATCGCTGGGTACAAAGCCGTGGTGGTGGTTGCTAACGAGTTGCCGCGAATCTTTCCCATGATGACGACTGCGGCGGGAACGATTACGCCATCCCGCATACTCGTGATCGGCGCGGGAGTTGCCGGTTTGCAGGCCATAGCCACGGCGAAACGGCTGGGAGCAGTTGTTTCGGCCTATGACGTGCGCCCGGCAGTCAAAGAACAGATACAGAGCCTGGGCGGACGGTTTGTCGAACTGCCGCTTGAAACCGCAAGCGCGCAAGACGCCGGTGGTTATGCCAAGGCCCAGGATGAGGCCTTTTATGCCAGGCAGCGCGAGTTGCTGGGCAACGTGATCGCGGAGAGTGATGCCGTGATTACAACCGCGGCGGTTCCGGGCAAGAAGGCTCCGGTGCTCGTGACCGAGGCAATGGTGAAGCGCATGCCTCCAGGATCCGTCATCCTGGATCTGGCGGCGGAGCGCGGCGGAAACTGTGAACTGACGCGGCCGGGAGAGCGAATCCTCGTGCACGGCGTGACCATTATCGGGCCCATCAATCTGGCCAGCGAAGCGCCGTATCACGCCAGCCAGATGTATGCGAAGAACCTGACCACCTTTCTCCAGACCCTGGTGAAGGACGGGAAGGTGCGTCCGCCGGAGAGCGATGAGATTATTCGCGATACGCTGGTGACGCAAGGCGGGGAAGTGGTGAATGCTCGGGTGCGAGAAGGGTTGGGACTGCCCGCACTGGTGGCGCAGTAGTGGTTTCAGTTTCCGTGAAACTGACCACTACTGGTATCAGCGTCTAGCGTCCCGGCGTGCCGGGACACGGGCCTTTAGGTAGACGTCATCGCGTTAGCGATGAACCCAGCTAAATCGATAGCAGCAACTGATTACAGGCAACATAGAACGAAGTTAAAAGGAGGGAAAGAATGCCGGCGGATTTTATTTCCAATCTTTACGTTTTCATACTGGCGGGATTTGTGGGTTTTGGTCTCATCAAGGGGGTCTCGCCGCTTCTGCACACGCCTCTGATGTCGCTGACCAACGCGCTCGATGCCATCGTGGTAGTGGCCGCGATCATCATCGCCGGGCGGCATGAAACGCCCCTGACCACGGCGCTGGGAGCTGTGGCTGTGGCGGCTTCCTTCAGCAATATGGTCGGCGGATTCTTCATCACCGACCGCATGGTGCGCATGTTTAAGACGGGCAGGCCTAAAAAATGACCCACGCGTTTGCATTGCAGGAATACCTGGATTTTGCATACATCGCCGCCGCGGTGTTGTTCATGCTGTCGCTCAAGTGGCTGAGTTCGCCGGCAACGGCGCGCTGGGGCGTGATTGCCGGAGAAATTGGCGCTGCCCTGGCGGTGGGCGCAACCCTCTATAACCCTGAACTGGTCCAGTACAAGTGGATTGTCATCGGACTGATCATCGGTGCGGGTGTTGGTTTCCCCCTCGGCATGGTGAAGATGACGGCGGTGCCGCAACGAACGGCCTTAAGCCATGCCTTTGGCGCGGCATCGGCGGCCATGATCGGTATTGCCGAGTATTACGTGAATACGGAACACTTGACCCGTTTTCAGATGGGCGAAATTGCGCTCGAAGTGATCATCGGGTCACTGACTGTCACCGGCAGCTTGATCGCCGCCGGAAAGCTGCAGGAGATCCTTCCCCAGCGGCCCATTGTGTATCGCGGGCAGAACATTGTCAGCTTGTCGATTCTGGGTGCGGCGTTCGCCCTGGCGGTTGCCCTGGTTGTGAATCCGGTGCAGGCCTATTTGTTCCCGGCGATGGTTGTAGTCTCCCTGATCTTCGGAATCATGCTGGTGACGCCGATCGGCGGAGCTGATATGCCGACGGTGATCTCGCTGTTAAACTCGTACGCTGGATTCTCCGCAGCCCTGTTGGGGTTCGTGCTGAACAGCAAAGTGCTCATCGTAGCCGGCGCGCTCGATGGTTCTTCCGGCTTCATCCTTTCCGTGATCATGTGCAAGGCCATGAACCGCTCGTTCACCAACGTGATGTTCGGGGCCTTTGGGCAGGTGCAGGCGGGTGCAACGAAAGAGAAGGAAGATCGGGTCGTACGCAGCGCATCAGCGGAAGAGGCGGCATCCATTCTGGAAGCCGCTACCAAGGTCGTTGTGGTCCCCGGCTACGGTATGGCCGTGGCCCAGGCGCAGCACAAAGTCCGCGAGTTGTATGACGCCCTGACCAAGCGTGGCGTGGATGTGGAGTTTGCGATCCAGCCAGTCGCAGGACGCATGCCCGGGCACATGAACGTGCTCCTGGCCGAGGCAGATGTTCCTTACGACCATCTGAAAGAGATGGACGAGATCAATGGCGACTTCCCGCAGGTGGATGTGGCGCTGGTGATCGGCGCCAATGACGTTACCAACCCCGCGGCCAGAACGGATAAGACCAGCCCAATTTACGGCATGCCTGTGCTGGATGTAGAGAAATCGCATACGGTGATGGTAATCAAGCGCAGTATGAATCCGGGCTTTGCGGGAATCGACAATCCGCTCTACTACCTGAACAACACGCTCATGTTGTTCGGCGATGCGAAGGCGTTCGTGAGCAACATTGTGAAGGAGCT